>JAUWHS010000039.1 GCA_030605785.1 bacterium | reverse complement strand
AGGTTTTACATCAATCTTTTCCGCCGGTCCTTCTTTACTCTTTTCATTTTTAGGTTTTGAGTGTGTTTGCTCTTTATATCCAATAGTTAGAGATCCGGGTAAAAATGTTCCACGCGCTCTCGCGTTTTCAGTTCTTGGTGTAGTAGTTTTATATTTCACATTTGTTTTTGGCCTTTTATATTCCATTCCAAGCGAATATTTCGCTGGTGGAGTTAATGTTCCGTTAGTTGATGTTTTGTTGGTTGCGTTTCCAAAATATAAGTTTTTAGGTTGGCTTGTGACGACGGGCGCTATTTTTGGAATTGTTGGAACATTGCATTCTGTTGTTTGGGCTGTAAGTGAGTTACTTACAAGTGTTTTACAAAAAGTTAAATCAAGGTTTATTAAAACAACTTTGAAAAAAGGTTTTTGGAATGAAAAAGTTTCTGTTTTATTTTGCACAGCAATAGTTTTGCTTTCCGCGTTAACGGCTCATGGTGAAAGCCTTGTTTCTATTATTGCCTTTTTCATTGTTCCGGCTTACACGCTTTCAATAATTTCTTTATTGTTTATTAAAAATAAAAAGAAAACTCAAAATATTTTTATAACTATTTTTGCGTTGCTTGGTGGTGGTTTGATGATTTATTTTTCCGGACTAAGCGCATTTGAAACAATTATGAATATTTTAAAATAAAATTTATTTGATGTTTAGTCGAATTAGGAAATTAAAAGGCGCATTTTAAATTAGTCTTTGTTGTTATATATTAACTTAATAATGTTTTTGACAAGCTCTGAAAGAGCGAAAGATTTTAGCCCAGGGTAAGAAAAATTTATTTTCGTAACCCTGGGAAAATCGTTATGACATTAACAAAGCCCCGCTTGCGGGGCGGCACATGAATATCAAACTAATTTTAATTCTGTCGCCACCGCAAGCGGGGCTAAATTTTGGGATTATCCTTTACCCAGAGCTGTGCCTTCGGCTTGCACTGGGCTAAAGTCTTTTGCTCTTTCAGAGCTTGCCAATGGTTTTCAATACCAAGTTACAAATACAATATTTATAAAGTTAATTTTCTGATTCGACTATTTAGCCTATAAAGTTTTCTATATAGCTTTCATATATTTCTTTTAGTTTAGAAAGGCTTTTTAAATTAATCCATTCGTCATCACAATGAATATTTCCTCCTTCAGGATTCATCATAATGCATGGAATGTTTTTTTCTGTAAAGAATCTGCCATCAGAAGCGCAGTGCAATTTGATTATGTCTATTTTTCTATTCAATAAAGATTCACAAACATCAATATATTGTTTTATGTATGTATTATTTTCATTTGTTTTGAAGCTTTTCCCAATAGCTAATATTTCAATATTTAATGATTCATCAAAATTTTTAATAAAATTTGTAATGTTTTCCATTTTATCACTGTGTATATGTCTGATATCTATGTACATAGAGGCTTCGTTTGGAACTTTGTTGATAGAGTCTCCACCTTCTATTTTCCCAACATTGAAAGAAGTTTTCCAGTCGTTTTGATTTTTAGGTGATGGAAAATTGGAATTGATGTGCGCATAAAGATCAAAAAGTTTTGTAATGGCATTGTTTCCATTCCATGGTTCTGACGCGTGACTACTTTTTCCTTTTGCGGTTATTTTTATTTGTAAAACACCTTTTTCTTCAATAACTAAATTGTAATTAAATCCTCCATCAGGAACAATGGCAACTTTACATGAATAGTTTTCTTCATTTAATAATTTGTTGGTTCCGTTAAAGCCGCCTCTCTCTTCATCAGATGTTAAAAATAGCGCTATTTTTTTTTCTATTTTTTGTTGTGATAGATCTTTCATGATTTGCATCATTACAGCAACTTGTCCTTTCATGTCAGACACACCGCGTCCATACAAAATGCCATTATCTTCTTTAATTTTAAAAAGATTGTCCGGCGCGGGAACAACATCTATGTGACCACAGAAAATTATATCAAAGTTTTTTGTTTTGTGATTAGAGATAACAAGAGATGGAGAGCCGTTAAACTCAAATTCTTCAATGTGTAGATTAGTGTCTTTAAAATGATTTTTTATGTAATTTGCGCATTTTGTAAATTCTTCCGGATTGTTTGGATAAACGGTTTTGAACGAAATGAGATTCGATACTATTTCTAGTATGTTTTCACTGTCGGCTTTTTTGTTGGACAAAAGTTTAAAACTAATCGGTATTATTAAGCACATTGAAATTAATATTAGGCCGTAATTTATTTTACGTAGATTTATATTTTTGAAAAAAATCATGATTTTTCCTTATTAACTTTGCTTTCTAATAACACTATGTTTTGAAATGTTATTAGAAATAATTATTTACTGAATATGATAAAAATGGATTTAAGATAAACGAATTATTGTTGGCGTCGCCAACGCCAAGAATTAAAAGAAATAGAAATATTATGAGTAAAAGAGTTGTATTGTTTTTCTCCTGTTGTTTGTGATTTGCTTTTTATTCTCTGCAACATCATATGATCCTCTTTATCAAGCTATTAATGATTGCTTAATCTTAGTTAAGGTATGTTTTATTGCTTTCATTGTCAATATTCGTATTAAATTTGTTCATTATTGACCTGCTGTTTTTGCTAATGCTATAAAAGACAGGTATCTTTTAGATCGAAAATTAAATTTAAATCCGGGGAGAAAAGTTAATGAAGTTCATGAATAAAACGTTTGGTTTATTTCTATTTTTTTTGCCTTTCATTTTTTCAAATTTATTTTGTTTGCCTATGAATAATTATTACGACACCGCGATTTTTTATAATGTTAGAGGTGTTGATAAATATTATATTAAAAACCGACCTTGGTTTGATTTTCAAATTTCTCCTTATATGCAAA
>JAUWHS010000135.1 GCA_030605785.1 bacterium | reverse complement strand
CGTTTTGTTGGCTTGTTCTAATGCTTGCTCAATAATGACATCTATTTTTTCTAAATGAGAACGAGACGCGATCTCAGGAACCACGCCTCCATAAATTTCATGTAATTTAATTTGAGAAAACAATTTATTAGATAATATTTGTTTTTTATCTGAATCATAAACAGCTGCCGCTGTCTCATCACAAGACGTTTCTATTCCTAAAATTATTGGCATTATTTTTTCTTGTTCATTAATTCCCAGAATTCTGCATTCGTCTTGGTTTTACGCATTTTATCAATTAAAAACTCCATGCCTTCGACCGTATTCATAGTATTAAGGAACTTTTGCAATACCCACATATGTTTAACGCCTTCAGGACTAAGAAGTAACTCTTCTCTTCTTGTGCCGGAACTTTGTAAATCAAACGCAGGATAAATTCTTCTATTAGAAAGTTTTCTTGTAAGATGAATTTCCATGTTACCGGTTCCTTTAAACTCTTCAAAAATAACATCATCCATTTTTGAACCGGTTTCAACTAAAGATGTCGCGAGAATTGTTAACGAACCACCCTCTTCTATATTTCTCGCCGCGCCAAAAAATCTTTTTGGTCTTTGCAACGCGCTAGCATCAATACCACCACTAAGAACTTTACCTGTAGCTGGCGCTAAAGTATTATACGCGCGCGCAAGGCGAGTTAATGAATCAAGTAGGATAACAACATCTTTTCCGCACTCAACTAATCGCTTTGCTTTTTCTAAAACAATCTCCGCAACCTGAACATGACGGGTTGCGTATTCATCAAATGTTGAACTTACAACTTCAGCATTTACAGATCGCTGCATATCAGTCACTTCTTCAGGACGTTCATCGATAAGCAAAATAATCATGATTACCTCAGGATTATTCTTAAGGAGAGTATTTGCGATTTCTTTTAATAATGAAGTTTTACCTGTTTTGGGAGGAGCGACAATTATACCACGCTGCCCTTTACCAACAGGAACAAGCATATCCATAATTCGCATAGAAATTACACTTGAGGGATCTCCCTCCAAATCAAATTTTTCATCAGGGAAAATGGGTGTTAGATTTTCAAAAACAGTTTTTTTATAAGACATTGAAGGTGGTTGATAATTTACAGTCTCAACTCTTTGTAACGCAAAATATTTTTCACCTTCTTTTGGTTTTCTTAATGTTCCCTTAACAATATCACCGGTACGAAGGCCAAATCTTTTTATATGCATCGGAGAAACATAAATATCATCCGGACCCGGAACATAATTAAACTTAGATGATCTTAAAAAACCAAAACCATCGGGAAGGCGTTCTAAAATACCTTCTCCAAAAATTTCGACTTTTTTCTCTGACTGCAACTCTAAAATTCTAAAAATAATTTCTTGTTTTCTTAGAGAAGTTACTTCAGGAATCCCCAAATTCTGAGCATATTTAATAAGCTCAGTAATACCCATTTCTTTTAATTCTTGTACATTAATAGAAATTTTTGGTCTATCATCTCTTCCATTTCCATTAAAACCATTATTTCCATTGCTATATCTATTGTTAACTTTTTTTTCACTTTGATCTTGAGCCCTGACCGGACTTGGAGCTTTTTTCTTTTCGGTGACTTTTTTATCCACCTTTTTATTAGAAGAATCTTTTGATTCAGCCATATTTTTTCCCCCATTTTCTATTTTTGAAGTTGTTTGTTTTAATACTTTTTCGAAATTATCTTTAACTTTAACCATAAAACCTAAACTTAATAATAATTTTAAAAATAAACATTAAAGAAATGAACTTATTAGCTAAAAATTACTCTGCGCGTTTTTTCGAAGTGAGATTGCCAAGTAATATCATTATTGGACTAGCTATATAAATAGAAGAATATGTTCCAAAAGCAATACCCAAAAGCATTACAAAAGAAAAACTTCTTAAAGTTTCTCCACCCAGAACAAATATAGACCCAACAGCCAATAACGTTGAAAAACTTGTCAAAAGAGTTCGCTTCAAAGTTTGATTAATACTCAAATTAGCAACATCAACCAAAGAAGAACTTTTTGAACTTTTTAAATTTTCTCGAATTCTACTATAAATAACAATTGTATCATTTAATGAATAACCAAGAATAGCTAAAATCGCGGCTAAAACATTTAAAGAAACAGGTTCACCAAACAATAAAATCATAACCAAAACGGCTAAAATATCATGCATCAAAGCAACAACCGCTCCTGCGGCATAACTATATTTATATCTTATTGCGATATACAAAAGTAAAATAAGCAAAGACAAAAGAATCGCTTTTACTGCTGACCACTGCATATCTTTGCCAACTTCCGCCCCAACCCACTCGATATTTTCAACTTTCATTTTATTGTCAGTAATCTGAGCTTTAACATCAGCGGCAAATTTTTCTTCCAAGGCTTCAACTTTTTCCAGCTTTTCAACGCCAACTTTAATTAAATATTCTTTATCTGATGCCGCAATATTTTGAATAATCGAATCATCCCAACCAACTTCTTTCAAAGCCGATCTGAGTTTTCCAATTGCTATAGACTTCTGAAAAGACACACGAATTTCGGCGCCACCTGAAAAATCAATATTATACTTAAAACCACCTTTTATAAAATAAGTAGCAGCGCCTGTAACTAAAAATAGAACCGAAATCGCCAACGCGAAATAACGATATTTCAAGAAATTAATGGAAAATTGCATTACCTCTCCATCAAAAAATATTTAAAAAATTACTGATTTTCTTGGACAACTGAAACATAGGTTCTTCTTTTCAAACCTTTTCGAAACTGAACAAATCCATCTGTCAAGGCAAATAAAGTATCATCACCTCCGCGACGAACTCCATTTCCCGGATGAACCTTTGTTCCCCTTTGTCGGATCAAAATTTCACCACACTTTACAAATTGACCACCAAAACGCTTACAACCTAAACGTTTACTATGACTATCGCGACCATTACCTGTGGAACCACCACTTCTACTCGTTGACATCGTAAATCCTTATTAACTTAACTAATCAAAGAAATGAACAGATTAATTTCAGAACTCTCCTCTAAACTCAATAAGGCAAGATTGCCCTGATTTTTAGTAAAAGTCAAAACTTATTTAGAAACTTGTTGCCAATTATTACCTGTTCTAATAGTAACTTTGAATGGAATTTCCCATTTAACAACGTTTTCCAAACATTCTTTTACCATTTTTTCAACGATTTGTTGTTTTTTTGAATCATACTCGATTAATAACTCATCATGAATCTGTAATACTATTTTAGCATCTATTTTTTTAGTTTCAAAAGCCCTATGCAACTCAATCATTGCTAATTTAATAATTTCAGCCGAAGTTCCTTGAACAGGACTATTCGTTGCCATTCTTTTTGCCGCCTCATAAAGCATGCGGTTTTTTTCCATCAACCCGGGTAAATATCTTTTTCGACCCATCCAAGTTTCAACATAACCATTTTTTTTCGCCTCTTTTACCGTTTTTTCAATCCATTGCGCAACTTTTGGATATTGTTCAAAGTATTTATCAATATATTCTTTTGCGTCACTTGGCTTTATATTCAAATCTTTTGACAAACCATACGGTGTAAGACCATAAATGATACTAAAATTTATTCTCTTTCCAACTTGGCGCTGCTCATTTGTAACTTTATCTACAGGAACATTAAACAATTGGGCCGATGTTTGAGTATGGATATCTATATCATTTTTAAACGCATCACAAAGATTTTTATCTTTTGACATATGCGCTAACACACGCAATTCCATTTGTGAATAATCCGCGGATAAAAAGCTTCTTCCTTTTGGAGCAACAAAAGCTGAACGGATTTCCATCCCGTAACCCGGTGTCGCGGGAATATTTTGCAAATTTGGATTTGAACTGGAGAGCCTACCTGTCACGACCATTGTTTGACTAAAAGATGTATGAATTCTTTTTGTTTTTGGATTAACATCTTTTTGTAATGGATCAATATAAGTATTTAATAATTTGAAAAGCTCTCGATATTTTAAAATTAAATTTGGAATCGGATGTTGTTCACCCAGTTTACTTAAAACTTCCTGATCTGTAGATCGTTGCCCTTTCCCACTTTTTTTTATTACCGGTAATTGTAATACATCAAATAATAAATACTCAACCTGTTTGGATGAATTTAAATTAAATTCTTCTTTGAATTTGTTTGAATCAATATTAGATTTTATCGCTTCAATAATTTTATCATGCATACTGTTTAATCTACTTCTAACCTTTTTTGATAACTCTTTTAAAATATCAAGGTCAATAGCAATCCCGGTTTTTTCCATATCAATAAGTACAAATGATAATGGCATTTCTAGTTTCTCAAAAATATTTTTCAACCTCTTTTGCTTATCTAGATCTTTAGACAAAATAAATTTTAATTTATAAGTTTGCAGCGAATCGTGCGAAGCATATTCAGCAGCCTCTTTTAATGGAATATCCGCGAAAGTTTTGTATTTTTTACCCAAGAGATCTTTAAAGGTTGTCATTTTTTCATTTAAATAACGCAAAGACAATGCTTTAAGATTTATTTTTTGCCAATCACCTTCACGCAATAAACTTGCGGCAATTAAGGTATCAAAATTTAATCCTTTAACCTCTATATCATCATCAACTAAAGACAGACAATCAAACTTCGCGTTCTGCGCGATTTTTTTAATTTTTGGATCTTCAAAGATTGGTTTTAAAAGTTTTAATGTTTGCCCTTTATCTAAAACCGGTTTTTCTTGAGCAAAAATATTTTTATTTTCTTCTTTGTTTCCATTTAGATAAACAAATGGCAAATAATAAGATTTCTTTTTATCAAAGGAAATGGAAAGCCCTAAAACAGCGTGCTGTAAAGGTTTTAATCCTTCTGTTTCGGTATCAAAAGCAAATTCTTTTTCTTTTTTTAATTTTAAGATTAAATCTTTCAAATCTTCTTGTGATGTAATAATTTTACAAGTCCAATCATCTTTTGTCATTTTTGTTTTGTTATCAAAATCAATTGTTTCTTGCATTTCTTTAATTTGACTGGAAACTTCAATCCGCGGCTTTTTGACTTCTATTTTTTCTTGTTCCTGTTTTTTATCTTCGCCTTTTTCAATTAGTTGAAAAGCTAAACTTCCTAAACCAAAAGATTTTTCTAAATCTTTTAATAACCTTTTAAATTCTAGCTTCCTGAAAATTGGAGCAGCGTTAATCCAATTATTTTTATTAAATTTTAGATCACTTTTTTTTAAATCCAACTTGTAAGCTTCTAGCCCAAAAAGTTTATGACTTAATAACGCATTATCTTTATTTTCTATTAACGCGTTACGCATTCTTTCTGTTTTTACTTTGTCCAAATTTTCGTATAAATCTTGTAGTGAATCAAATTTTTTAACAAGCTCCTCCGCGCCCTTTTTACCAATTCCCTTAACTCCGGGAATATTGTCTGACGCATCACCCAACAATGAATGATAGAACCTTAATTTTTCCGGGCCAAAACCACGCTCTTTTCTAAAATCAGATTCATCTGTCATTTTATCGTTAAAAGAATCGTAAATCATTACATCTTCATCTGTAATCAATTGATACAAATCTTTATCCGGTCCAACAATAATAGATTGTCCTTTTTTATTCTGTTCAACCAAAGACGCAATCAAATCATCAGCTTCATAACCTGTTTTTGAAACTTGGAAAAGACCAATCAATTTTGCAAATTCTTGAATTTGATCTTTTTGAATAAAAAGATCACTCGGCGGAACCTGCCTTGTTGCTTTGTACTGCTCATAAACTTCGCTTCGAAAGGTTTTCCCCTTACTATCCCAAACAAGAACTAAATTTTTGGGATCAAATTTATCAATTAAAGTTTTTATAGCTCTACAAAAGCCATAGATTGCTTGTGTTGGAGTTCCGTCAGAAGTATATAACGGGCGAAGACCGTAATAAGAACGGTACAAAATATAAGAACCGTCGATTAGAAAAAGGGCATTTTCTTTAATTCTATGCATATAAAAGCCCATCTATTTTAAAAATATTTTTTATTTTTTTATGTAGTTTTGACACAG
>JAUWHS010000049.1 GCA_030605785.1 bacterium | reverse complement strand
AGCATTGGAATTAAAAGAAAAGTACTCTATTCCAATTGTTTTGATTGGTTTGGAACCTGCTGAAGATGAGGATACTTGTTTGTTAAAAATAGATAATGGAGATGTTGATTTGGCTAAAGCTGTAGCAAAAATTCTTCCATGTGAATTTAGAGACGAATTCTAAACTTCAAAAAGGCTTGGGCATAAAACTCAGGCCTTTTTTTTGTTAAAGATTATAAAAATTAGCGATAATAATTATTTATGACCGGTGGTTTTGTAATAGCTTGTTTGTATTTTTCGTAATAAACAGAATGATTATTTCTTACTTGTTGTTTAATTTCATTGATTATTCTGGTGTTATCACCACTTTCTAAATCATCAAAGTTCTGAATTAATTTTTCAAATAATGGGTATAATTCTTTTGGTGTTATATCTCTGTAGGTTTTCCAGTTATTTAAGAAATTTTTAATAACCCAATAGTTGCGTTCTACAACTTTTCTATCTATTCGTTTATCTAGTAACTTTGTTGCCGTTATGCCTATTGCAATCATTAATATCAATTCAATTATTGCAATTTTAAAGTATAACGATTCTCTCTCATCACCTAACCAATAGAAATAATCGTAATGAGTGTTGTGAATAGTGATTAATGATCCTCCAATTATAATCGGAGTTAATATAATGAGAAATAGATTTAAGGTTGCAATGTTATCTAGGGCTTTAGATCGATTATAAGTTCCCTCCAATTCATCAATAAACTTTTTACCCATAAATCCCCATTTATCATTTTCATATAACTCCAAAAGATAGCTTGTATCTTTTTTAGTTGTTTGTTGTAGTTGAGTTTCAGTTAAGGCGGAAGAGGTAGAAAAAGATGTTAATAAAAAAAGAGTTGATACAAAAAATAGTTTTTTAATCATTTTGATTCCTGTTAATTTTTTAATTTGTTTTCCCTTTGTTTCCCTTGTTTTACAGCTTTATAATGTCGAAAGTTGTTTGATGTTAGCATATAAATTTGGTTTGTAAAAGTTCAAAATTTTGATTTATTAATTCAAAGTTTTAATAAGATTCTAAAAGGTTTGGGTGTAAAATCTAAGACTAAAAATTATTTTGCATGTTTCATTTTTTATATTAGAGTGTTTTTTGTATGGATTCTAAAATGTTTCTGTTTTTATATCGAGAGGTGTTATGAAAAAGATTATGGCATGTTATTTTTTGATAAGTTTTCTTTTGTGTTCATCAGTTTTTGGTATGAAAAGACATTTCGATGATATGTATTGTTATGATGTTTTAGACTGTGAATCTTTTGTGGATATGTTTAGTTTTGTATTAAATCAAATAGATGACAGTGAAATGTCCTTAGACACGTTAAAAAAATTACAAAATATTGTGTTAAAATATATTCATTTTGAAGAAGAGCAAACTGGTGGTGTAATTGATCTCAGCAAAGATCTTTGTGCTGATTGTGATTTTGTCACTTTTAAAAGCTGGGCTGGAGAACCTGTTAGCGTGGATAAAGGATTAAATGCGTATGTTACATTTGAGGATCTTGAGGAATTAATGCAATCTGCTATTAATGGTAGAAAAAAATTTGAAGCTTTATTAAATAATTGTCTTGATCCAAATTTTAATCCGGATGGAACTAGGATTTTTGACGAAAATGGTCAGCGAACAGGTGAATGTCTTTACGGTGTTAGAAGCTAATACGATAAGGTTAAAAACAAACGAAAATTAATTTGTGCGGGGAAAGATTTCTTTCCCCGCTATTTTTTATGCCCAAGAAAAAGAAACAAAAAAAATGCTAAAAATTTTAACCTCCCTTTTATTCCCAAACAATTGCCCCGAATGCAAAATCATAATTCGCGAAGACGAAGTCTTTTGCGCAAACTGCCTGAAAAAAAACAAACCGATTGTTTCCGATTTTCTACCAATTAATCAAAATTACAACATGCCGGTTTTTGCATTGGGTGCTTACAAGAATCCATTAAAAAATCTAATTTTAAAAAAATCATTTAACCAAAGTTGGGCGAGCATCAAATTGGCTCAAATTATCCTACAGCGACTAACAACATTAAAAAGATTAAAAATTGATTATATTGTTCCAATTCCATTGCACTGGACTCGTTACGCGTCGCGCGGGTTTAATCAATCAGAGATTATGGCGAAAGTTTTGAGTAAAGAGCTTAGTATTCCGGTTTTAAACGCTTTAAAACGTACAAAGCGTACAAAATTCCAATCAAGCTTACCGGTTGAGTTGAGGGTGGAAAATTTGAGGGACGCGTTTAGTTTTGTTAAACCAACAAAATATAATTTGCCAATTCTTTTAAAAAACAAAAACATTTTATTAGTTGATGATCTTTGTACAACCGGCGCGACGTTGCAAACCGCGGCGAAGGTTTTAGTTAAATTTAATCCAAAGTCTATAAGTTCCGTTGTCGCTTGCAGAGTGATTTAGTCTGAAAAAAAGTCTCTTTTTATCTTTTTCTATAAGAAAACATACTTTTTATGCTTTTTCACGCCTTGTCAAACAGGCCTTTTTGTTTGTAAAAATTTCATGTTAGAGTGGATTTGGTTGAATACTATAGTGTTTTTTTACAGTTTGTTAATTCTCTGACGCCGAAACACTTGGATCATAATAAACCTTTGTGTGGATGGCGGGAGAAAGAGGTTATTAAAAAAGAGGTTATTTTAAAATAGGGGTTATTATTATGAATATGTTTTTAAGAAAATTATATTCTACAAAGAAGGTTGTAATTTTATCTTTATTGTTCGCGGGCTTATTCGCGAATTCTACAGTTTTTGCCGGAGGTTGGTTTAGTAAACCGGTTGAGCCGGAAGCCGTAAATTCTACAACTGAATCAGAAGAAACAAATTCACAGGAACAGTCTCAAAGTTCCGAAAATATTAGATCTGAAGAAAATCAAGATACTGGAAATATAGATTTAGGAGAAAGTATTCCTGAAGCTGATAAAGGTACAGACGCAGAAAAGGCGTCTTTTTTTTGTGCCAAAAATTCTGATGTTCCGGAAAATAATGAAGATGAAGATGAGATGGAAGAACAAAAGACAGAAGAAACTGCTTCTGATGATCAAGATGCTAAAATTCATGAGATCACAGAAGATAGTGATGGAGAGATTATAGATTGTATCGAAGTGAAGTATAGAGAAAATCAAGATACCGAAAATGTAATTACTCAAATTCGGGTTTTAAAACAAAGTAGTGAAGAGTGTGGTTATCATGCTTTTTATAACGCTATTGGATTAGTGGGTAATAAAAAAACAGAGATTGAAAAGTTGTTGAGTAATCAAGAAAATTTTAAAAAGTTTATTTCTTTATCGAAGGGAAAAATTACTGATAAACGAAATAACGATAGAGTTAATGTTAAAAAGAGAAATGAAACAGCAGAATTAGGGTTGGCTCAAGAAAGCGCGCCCGAAGGAGACCAAATGCTCTCCGGTGGTGACATTGAATTTTTATGCAAAAACGCAGACGTTAGAAATTTATTAAAAACGATTTTCAATGTTTCGGATGAATTTGTTAATAATGTTGAAATATTGGAGTTTTCGGATGCGCGTGAAATTAGAAATTCATCTCTAAGGCAAGGTTTAACAAATGCTTTAAAGGAAAAAGTTAATAATTTTAAAAATGACAA
>JAUWHS010000024.1 GCA_030605785.1 bacterium | reverse complement strand
CCAGAGGAAGCAGAAAAAACTTTTAGGGGAAAAACAGATAAAATTGGAGGTTTTGAAACGAGAAGAGCACTAGATAAATTTTTAAAGAAATGGTATTTCCCAGATATAATTTCAACACCTGTTGGTGACGCATATGGAGCTTTATCAGGAAATAGTGGTGATGATGATGCCTTGGAAAATTATGTTCATCAGCAATACAGTGAAATAATGGAACGTGAACATCCATTTACGTTATTGCTTGAGGGTCTTACAAAAGAATCGGAACGTAAAAAATTCAGATTTAATGAATCAGAATTTTTGAGGATGCTTGGTGAGCAGGTTGAAAAATTAAATAATTTATCGCAACAAGAACTTGGTTCTTTAAATTATGTTTTACAAGAAGCAAAACAGAGTCGAAAACTGGGAAGTGCGGGGAAACAAAAAATATCAGAATTTCAGAGTATAGTTACAGATTCATTAGATAGATTGCGATTAGAAGATAGAGATTTGATGCAAAGTAACCCGGAGCAATGGTTAAATAATACTTTTGGCGGAAAGAATAAAGTAAGTGTAACCCATGATAATTTTTGCAAAGTTTTACAAGAAAATGTTGTTGATGTTTTACAAAATCAAATGGGAGAATTAACTGATAGGGAGAAAGAACGTTTATTTAAAGTTTTAGATAAAGCGCAAAAGAGTTTTGTTCTTTCGGATGAATCAAAAAAACAAATACAAGGAGCAAACGATCAACTTAGGGATCTTGATAAAAAAATAATTCAATTAAAAAAAGAGAAAGCTGAATACAATAATTCTGTTCAGAATTTGGATAAAGAATTGAAAAAAGGACGTTCTTTTAGTCAAGAAGTTTTTATGTACAATGCGGAAGTATCCTTTGTCAGAGCAAGAAAAGGTGAATTATCGTTGTCTGATTTACAAACTCTTAGCAAATATGTGTCTCGTTTATCTATGGATAACAGAATTAACGGAAGAGATGAGCAACAAAAGTTAAGAGATTATGCTTCAGAAGTTTTTAAAATTCTAAGAAGTGAAGTAGCAAAACAAGTTGAAGTTGGAAATTATGATTCTTTAACTACTCAACAAAAAAACATATATGCTTCTTGGAAAAAGGATCAGGAAAAATTGAAGCAAAAAAAATTAGATGCCGCAGAAAAAGAAGTTGAGAAAAAGGAAACTGTAGAAAGAGATTCTGAAAAAAAGACTATAGAAAAAGATTCTGAAGAAAAGGAGTCCGAAGAAAATAATGTTGAAGAAAATGAAGCCGAAGAAAAAGACGTTGAAGAAGAAAGTGTAGGAAAAGATGCTGAGGAAAATGATACTGAAGAAAAAGGCATTGCTGAGGAAAATGATACAGATACAGAAGAAGAAAATAATAATACAGAAAGTGAAGAGGAAGAAAAATCAGAGGTTGTTGAAGAGAGTGTAGTAAAGCAAGTTGGAAAGATTGTAGGACAGATCGCTTGGAATGTAGGAGTTGAGGCTTTAGCTCAAACAGGGGCTGTTGTAGGAGAAAGAGTTGCAAATCGTCTTTTAGGCAATGGGGATGAAATAGTACCGGTGGATCCTTTTAGGGACTGCAGAATGCCTTTTGATGATGGTCAGATCTATGATCCAATTGCTTCCCAAATAGCATCTCCTTTTGATCAATGCAGAGATCCTTTTTCAAGTGCTAGGAATCCACTTGAAAGAATAGATAATTCAGAAAGTTCTTTGATGTTAGATAGGTTGTCAAGCAGACGCCGTCAACCAACAACTTCTAATTCAGAGAAAGTTAGTCAAAGGCCAAAACGAAAATTAGAGGGTTTAATTTTTCCAAATAGAACAATTGAAATGAATAGCGATTCAACTTCTAAAAGAGAAATTACCGATAACGAAAAAGCAAAAGAAAAACTTTCATGTCAAACCGGTCAGACAAGTTCAGATTCAGAGAAAGTTAGTCAAAAGCCAAAACGAAAATTAGAGGGTTTAATTTTTCCAAATAGAACAATTAAAATGAATAGCGATTCAACCTCTAAAAGAGAAATTACCGATAACGAAAAAGCAGAAGAAAAACGTTATCGTCAAACCGGTCATACAAATTCAGATTCAGAGAAAGTTAGTCAAAGACCAAAACGAAAATTAAAGGATTTAATTTTTCCAAATGCCGATCCGCAAAAGGTAAGAACAATTGAAATGAATAGCGATTCAACTTCTAAAAGAGAAATTACCGATAACGAAAAAGCAAAAGAAAAACGTTCTCGTCAAACCGGTCGGACAAGTTCAGATTCAGAGAAAGTTAGTCAAAGGCCAAAACGAAAATTGAAGGATTTAATTTTTCCAAATGCTGATCCGCAAAAGGTAAGAACAATTGAAATGAATAGCGATTCAACCTCTAAAAGAGAAATTACCGGTGACGAAAAAGCAAAAGAAAAACGTTCTCGTCAAACCGGTCAGACAGGTTCAGATTCAGAGAAAGTTAGTCAAAGGCCAAAACGAAAATTAAAGGATTTAATTTTTCCAAATGCCGATCCGCAAAAGGTAAGAACAATTGAAATGAATAGCGATTCAACCTCTAAAAGAGAAATTACCGATAACGAAAAAGCAAAAGAAAAACTTTCATGTCAAACCGGTCAGACAAGTTCAGAATTGCCGGGTAAAAAAACTGAGAAAGAAAATTAATGTGAATATGTATTGGGGATAGAACTTGTTGATATTTTGAAGTGATTTTTTTTATAATTAATTTTCAAAAAGGGCTTGGGCATAAAAACTCAGGCCTTTTTTCTTTTGAAATTTTTTGTTAATATCAACCAACTTTCGATCCGTCCCGGCTTCACTACGTTTCGCCGGACACAGCCGGCGATTTGTCCGACGAAGTGTCGTTATTCTACGATACGAAGACGGAAGCTCAAAGAGCGAAGACGGAGTAAATTAAATTTTTCTTATTTCAAAAAGGGTTTTTTCATGATTAAACGATTTTTATTATTATCGATATTCTCTTTAGCTTTTGTTTCAGCCGGTTTTGCAAATGAAGTTAAAAAAGAATCTTTAAATTTGTTCTTAAAAAACTATGATTTAGAACTTTACAAGAATGATAAGTGGGCTTTTATGGCGAACGAGTTTTGTTATAGCTGGAATAATGATGAAAAAGAATTAAAGACCTTAGATGATATTTATAGTTCGTTGCTTGCGGGTGGTTTTTGTGGCGCTTTTGTTTCAATGTTTTTATCCTCTTTATTGGGTAATTCAAGGAATTTGGATCCGCTTGAAACATCCTTGGTTGAATGTAGGAATGCAATAGGTCTTTTCATTGGAACTTTTGTAGCTATTATTGTTTACAAATCCAGAGGACAAGTTACTGGCAATGATTATAAAAATTGGTTAACACTTAGATGTTTTCTTGCTAATTGGCCTAAATATAAACAACTAGCACCGGAAGAGTTACATGAATTTTTTGATAGTCTGTATGTTTATAATAAAAGTGGTGCAATTGTTGAAGGTGATTTTGTTACTGAATTAGTAGAAAAGATAAAAAGATTGGTTTTAACAAAAATTAAACATACTGAAAAATGTATAAATTAAGAATTAAAAACTGAATTCGAGAGAAGGCTTGGGCGTAAAAACTCAGGTCTTTTTTCTTTCTAAATTTCTTTTTAAATAATAAATGTTTTTTGCAAGCTAAGGGGTGTGATCTGAGAATATTTACCCCTCTTGTCCTACGAAGCATTGGCGAAGGAGGATAGAACCCGCAGACCAAGTGCTGTATTCACCACTTGGCCTGTCCGCCATAGCTTTTAGCGACGGCTGAAACTCAAATAATTTTCTTTCCGGCTCACGTGTTAGTTTGTCTCGATGCAAAACGAAGTATAAATGAATGTTTCGGCCTTTAAGATGCGACTGATGCGTTTAATGAATGTATTGCGTTGTCGCCAAACAGGCCTTTCTTGATTTTGTTTGTGTATCTTTTGTTTTTTTATTTGGTGCTTAGCAGAGAAGTTTGATTTGTAAAAGTTTAAAATTTTAATTAGTTTTTTGATTTGAAAAAAGGTTTGGGCATAAAAACTTAAGCATTTTTTAAGTTTAAAAGTGATGTTTAATATACCAGATTAAAGCCTTCACAATATAATTCGTAATATTTTAAATTGTTATTAATCACTTGGGATTGAATTTCTATAATTAACTCATAAATTTCATCGTCGCTTAAGTCTTTTAGTTTTATAATAAGATTTTCAAAAAAAGGTTGTAATACTTCAGGAGTTGCTTTTTTGTATGATTTCCAATTTAATAAAAAACTTCTAAGTATTGATTTGTTTCTTTCGTTGATATTTGATTTTATGTTTTCATTCATCGCAAGAATTGTTAATAAATAAATTATTCCACCAATTGCCCATGGAATAAGGATAGCTTCTTCTCCCACGTTTATAGCTAAAACGAGAAAGAGGAACCCAAATAAACCACCAAGCATGGCTACAGCCCTAAAATTCATTCGAGCTTTGCTATGATTGTATTTTGTATAAAATTCATCAATAAACTTTTTCCCCATAAAACCCCATTTATCATTTGCGTACAATTCCAGAAGATAATCTTTATTTTTGTTTTTTTTACTTGTTAATTGTTTTGCGGGCGTTTTTCGGGAAGTTTTTTTTGTTTCAGTTTTAATTGTTTGTTGCTTTTGAGTTTCAGTTAACGCAGAAGAGGGGGGAAAGGATGTTAATAAAAAAAGAATTGATACGAAAAATAGTTTTTTAATCATTTTGTTTTCCTTTTAATTTTTTAAAATAAAATTTGCTGCGCCCGACAAGTCGCCGGCAGTGTCCGGCATAGCGAAGCAAAGCCGGGACGGATCGAAAGTTGTTTGATTTTAGCAGAGAAGTTGGGTTTGTAAAAGTTTATAATTTTAATTATATTTTTCCTTGATTCAATTTTAGATCTAACTAAACTTTAACCTGTTGTTTTTATCTTTTTATTTTTTTCTAAAAAAGGAGTGTAGCATGTTCTCTAAGAAGGAATCTAAATTTATATTCTATCTGATTTTTTCAACAATGATTCTTTTACCAAAAGTTAGCGCAAATCAAGAAACTTTATCTGTTAACGAAAATGTTGTTAATAAAACTCAAGAAGAATTGTTATTTGAAGCTATTTATGAAGATGATATTCAAGAAGTACAAGAAATTTTGGATAAAAATATTGTTGATATAAATTTTATAAATCAAGATCGTTCATTTTTGTGTGATGCGATATTTTATGGAAGCGAGGAGATTGTAGATAAACTTATAAAAAAAGGAGCAGATGTAAATATTTGTAATTTCTTTGGAAGTACGCCTTTACATGAGGCCGCATCTGCAGGTCATCTTAAAATAGTTCAAAGACTTGTTGACGGTGGCGCAGATATAAACAGTACTGATGTATATGAAATTACACCTTTATTTACAGCTGTTTCAAGAAACGACGAGGATATTGCTTTATTTTTAATTGAAAATAACGCGAATGTTAATGTGGCAGATTCTAATTGCGAAACGATATTACATAAAGCTGTCTACAATTGGAATAAAAAATTAGTGGCTTTCCTTGTTGAAAATGGAGCAGATGTAAATTGTAAGGATAAAAATAAACTAACTCCTTTACACTATGCTGCAGAATACGGATATAAGGATATAGCAGAAATTCTTTTAAATAATGGAGCTGAAATTGATTCTTATCGTGAGGATGGGCGGACACCTTTGTTTCTTTCTGTAATGTGGGGGCATAAAAATCTAATAAAGTTTTTTATAGAGAGAGGTGCTGATGTTAATTGTGTAGACAATGAAGGTTATTCTCTTTTGGTTGAAGCGGTTTTTAAAGGAAATCCAGAAATAGTCAGACTTCTTATTGAAGATAAAGCATTTATTACTAATGAAAAAATAAAAGATGAACTAATGACTTTATTGGGAGGTGCTATGCATCGTGGTAATAAAGAGTTGGTTGAAGTTTTATTGAAAAGTGAATTTTTAGATGTGAATAAGCAGAATAGATATAAAGATTCTTTACTTCATGTGGCTGTGTCATTTGATTTTGATGATATTGTAAAATTGCTTATTGATAATGGCGCAGAAGTGAATTCCAGGGGAGATTATTTTGAGACGCCTTTACACGTGGCAGCTATTCGTAATAGTGTAAATTCTGCTAAAATACTTATTAATAATGGAGCTGTGATGTGGCCTTTAAATCAATATGGTCAATCGATCCTTGATCTATCTGTTTTTAATAACAGTAAAGAAATGTGTGAGTTCTTAATTGAAAAAGGCGCAAATTTAGGTTATAAAAGTTGGTTTGGGAACACACCTTTGCATGAGGCTGCTTTTGAAGGTCACATAGAAATAGCGAAAATCTTGGTTGAAGCCGGAGCGGATTTAGATATTAAAAATAATGATAAAATGACTCCCGCTCATGTTGCTGTTTGGAAAGAGCACAAAGATTTGGCAAGATATTTAGTTAAAGCGAGAAAAGAGCGTGACGAAAAAATCCTTCTTAATAAAAAAGATTAATTAAAATTTGATTAAATATTCTAAAATAAAAAAAGGCTTGGGTGTAAAAACTCAGGCCTCTTTTTAATTCAAATATATTTCTGTTTCAATACCGTTTTTCATAGAAAGTCTGTTTTTCTTAATTTCAGCAATGCTGGAATTGGTAAACATTTTAAACTTTGGATGTTTATAGATAGTTTTTTCATTTGATGTGATTACATGTTTGTCAAAATCGTATTTTATATTTTTGCCTTCAAAATCAAGGTCATACAAGTTGCCAAAAACTTTGTCATATAAGTTGGCCTCTTTTTTGTTTTGATCAACAAAACCGTTTTGCGATTTTAAGACAGCCATAATTTTGTTGTTTTTTGTAAAAACACATTTTAATTTTTCGCATTCAATTTTGTTTGACGCGTGAAATATTTTTCCGATATTTGCCGTTAAAATCCAGTTTTCTTTTTTGTTTTTACTCGCTTGTTGAAGTTTGAAGTTTTGCAGAATAGCCTCCGGCTTCGTACCGCTATTCAG
>JAUWHS010000026.1 GCA_030605785.1 bacterium | reverse complement strand
TGTTTATTTTTCTCTTTCTTAATTTTTCTCTAGTATTGGCTTTTTCCTTATCATTGTTTTCTTTTTTACTAACATCTTGTTTTTCTTTTTTGTCATTAAGATATTTTTTTAAATATTTTATGGCTCTAAGCGTTTCAAAACTGAGCCAAGCATTGTCTAGATAACCAGTGTTTTGCCAGTAAGCTTTGTGATAAGAGGCTTCATGGACTATTTGAACAATAGCTTCAATTAATTTTAATTTCGTCTCTAATTTTTCATTTGATTTTGCATGAGCAAATAAAACCGCTAAAGCGGCAGGAAATTTTGCAACAGAAGTTGCCTGATACGTAAATTTTGAAACATCATCAACTGGCTTTAGAACGCCAAAATTTAATCCAAAAAAAACAAGTAATGATAAAAATCTTTTTGAGTGAATATTCATGGGTTCTCTGTTAACTGATTTGTTATTTTTTAAATTTATATGGCCCATTAAAAATAGGATTCTCTCTTCTACACATCGGACACCTTGGAGAATTATTTATTTGTGCGAGTTGTACACCACCTTGCTCATTAGACGTATCTAATCGACCAGACGCATCAGTTTCAAAAGATTTTTCTACGCAATGTCTATGGAAAGTATGGTTACAACATTTTGGTAAATAAATTTTCTCATCCTTTTTATAATCTTCCAGACAAATATTACAACGTTCGTCATCACATCTCCCTACACCCTTTTCATCATCGTTTGGAGAAATAAATAAATCTGAAAAACCATCCATGCGTCTTAATTTATTTTTATCTATATCTCCAAAATTTATAGCTAATCTTGTTAATCCTTCATTACCCATTCCTGAAATATTGAATTCTTGCGCAGTATTATTTTCAACAATATATAACCTCAATGATGTTACAACCAAAGTCATAAGCAAAATACAAATAGCTCCGCTTTTACCAAGTAAACTTTCACTACTTATTGCATAACGTAATAATTTCGCAGTATAAGCCAATTGTCTTGCTTTATATTTGGCTAAATAATCGCCACCAACTCCATAAACACTCAGAGGAGCTCCAGATTCAATAATTCCTAAAATAGAACACAAGATTAATTTGATTTTGGATTTTAAGCTTTTACCTCCAACAATTTCATCTTCATCTTTTTCACTTTGTTTGTCATCTTCACTATTATTCAATAACAAGCAAACTTCTTCTTCAGATAAACCTAACTCATCAGCAACAGCATTTAAATCAACACTATCTACAGCTATTCCATCCATTTCTAAATCTTTGTTTAAATTTTTCAAATCATCATTTTTTTCAACAACACCATCATTTGATTGCTGTTTAAACTTAAGAAATTTTGCTGAATACTTAATTAATCTGACAAAATCGAACAGTAATACAGAATTAGAACTACTACCCAATTTATAAAAAGCTATTTCATTTGATAATTCCAAGAGAGCATCTAAAACCCTATATTCTAATTTTTTCAATTTAACCGCATCACTATTATCTTCAGAAAATTTATAATCATAATAAGATGACGCAAGAATCGCAGGAAGCTTTATCCCTGAAGTTGTTAAATAAGAATACTTTGCCCCTCTACTAAACCCATCAACATTTACAATGGATATAAATCCAACCAAAACAAATAAAGATAAAATTTTTTTTAAATGAATATTCACATAAATCCCTTTAATAATTTTCTATGAAATAAATCCTGAAAACAAACGGTTTAACAGTAAGTATTCTACTCGTGAAGACATAGACCCTGAAATAAATCCGACTACGTTAAAACTACGACGGACAAGCTAGGATGACAAAATTGGATGATTTTTTCACTATCTCTTCTGCGAGCCCACCGACTTCTTTCGTACCCCCGCATGGCGGCACTTCAAAGGTCTGTACTCTCAAAATAATATGTTTGCAATATCTCATTTGCTCTACTTATTTTTCCAAACATTTCATCTGCTTCTTTTTTATTGCCAATATTTTTATCCGAACGCCACGGTATTAACAGTTTTTCATATCTATCTTGTAATTCTTTTTCTGTAAACGATCCAGAAAACATAAATAAATTTTCCGCTCCTTCTATTCTTTGTCTTCGTTCGTTATAACTCGTCAAAGGGATCTTAAAACAACTCAATATTGCAAACACAATAGAAATTTTGGCTTCCCAAGACCCAGATTCACTTAAAAGAAAGTGCCTTAATCCTTTACAAAATAAACCCGAATTACGAAAAACGAATGACCTCCCTAGTCCGTAATAATCTGATGATTCTATAGGCAAATCAACCTCAAAAAACAATAAAATCAAACAAACACCAACCTTAATTTTAAATGCCAAGCTCTTTGATTTTTTTTCATCTTTATTTTCATTCAATAAATCAGCAACAAGACTTTCATCAATATCATTATTTTCTTTTTTGGGACTATCTTTAGAATTCTGAATTGCTTGTTCATTAACATCTTGTTTTTCTTTTTTGTCATCTTGTTTTTCTTTTTTGTCATTAAGATATTTTTTTAAATATTTTATGGCTCTAAAAGTTTCAAAACCAAGCCATGCATTGTCTAGATAACCAGTATCTTGCCAGTAGGCTTTGTTATAAGAAGATTCATGAACTATTTGAACAATCGCTTCAATTAATTTTAATTTGGTTTCTAATTTTTCATTTGATTTTGCATGCGCATATAAAACAGCTAAAGCTGCAGGAACCGTTGCAATAGAAGTTGCCTGGTATGTAAATTTTGAAACATCATCAACAGGCTTTAGAATACTAAAATTTAATCCAAGAAAAATAAATAATGATAAAAATCTTTTAAAATAAATATTCACATAAATCTCCTTAATAATTTTATATTAAAACAAACTGTTTAACAGTAAGCATTATACTGGAAAAGACGTGGATCCTGAAATAAATTCTGGATGACAAAAGTGGATAAATTCTATATTTATTTTTCAGGTTTACAAACTTCTTTCAATCTCTCATTTGCGTTAATTATTTTTCCAGACATTTCTTTTGCCTGTTCTTCATTCCCAATATTTTTATCCGGATGCCACCGCATTAACAAACGCTTATATCTATCTTTCAATTCTTTTTGCGTAAAATCTCCGGAAAAACCAAATATTTCTCTTGCTTCCAGTTCACTAACCGGATTCTGATCTACACCAGAAACTGAATTATTATTTTCTTCTTGCGAAATAAAATCTTGTTCTTCTTCTGTATTTTCTTTTTCTTGCTCACATAAATCTTTTTCTGCCTCTAAAAGAAATTCAACAAGCTCTAATTCACCTCTAAAACTCTTTGATTCTTCAAATACAGATTGAACAATTAAAACCTCCGGATAATCGCAAATCAATATTTCATAAGAAGTAAACGGTTTCAAAACACCAAAGCTTAAAAAAAAGACAATCAATGATAAAAATCTCTTGGAAAAAATATTCATAAAAGCCCCCGAATAATAGAAATATAAATATTAAACATTTAAGTATTGTACATAAATAACATCATATTTCAAATTATCACCCTAAAAAGAGGGCTTTCTTAACAGGTATTCATTATTTGGTATACTTTGTTTTTGACACTTTAATTGGTTAATTTAAACCTTTGGAAAATAAAAATGGATAAAAAATACGATCATATAAAATTCGAAGAAGAAGCCAGGCAAATCTGGGAAAAAAATAAAACTTATCTTTTTGATCCCACTTCTAAAAAACAAATCTATAGCATAGACACTCCACCTCCAACCGTTTCAGGAAGCCTTCACATCGGACACGTTTTTTCCTACATCCATACAGACCTTATTGCCAGATATAAAAGAATGTCCGGCCTTAATGTTTTTTATCCAATGGGTTTTGATG
>JAUWHS010000121.1 GCA_030605785.1 bacterium | reverse complement strand
TGACTAAAGTAGTAAATCGGAACGACCTTTAAACCGGTAACACAAGTTGACGCGACAGAGGTAAATAACAAATCAATAAAAGAAATATTTACAACTCTGGATATGGGTAAACTTAAAAGTAATGTACCCATACTGATTACAAAAACAAAAGAGGCGATTAAAATTCTTCCCGGTGACATTTCTACGATTTTGGGATTCATAATATAAGCCTTATTTTTAAAATTTTAATAACCAAAAACCAAAAACGATTATTAACGTGCATAAGACTACAAGTTGATTAAAGTAACGGTCAATAAAAAAGTGGATTTGTTTTCCCCAGATTTTTATAATTCCGCCAAGTAAAAAGAATCTGGCGCCTCTGGAAAGGAATGAAAACAAAATAAAAGACGGTAAATTTAATTTACAAAAACCGGCAGATAACGTTATTGCTTTGTAGGGAAGTGGAGTAAAGCCCGCGATAAAAACAGCCCAATTTTGATAAAGTTTATATTTTGCGATCGCGGACATAAAAGCTTGTTCTGATATAACCCAACTGACAAGAGTCATTCCAATACTTTCCCACATCATTGCGCCAATAAAATATCCAAAAACTCCTCCGGCCACAGAAGATATTGTCGCGATTGCGGAATAAGTTAGAGATTTTTTATTGTTTTCAACACAGAATAAAATTAAAAGAGGATCTACAGGAACAAAAAATATCGCTTCGATGAAAAATAAAGAGGCTAACCAATATTGCGCGTATGGAGAGTGAACCTTTTGTCCGAGCCAATCATAAAATTTTCTTACAATATTCATAAGATTATTTTTGTAAAAGATCTTTTAAATATTTTTCAATTTGATCGATAGAGATTCTTTCTTGTTTTAACGTATCGCGATTTCGAACAGTTACTTTTTGGTCTTTTTCAGAATCAAAATCGTATGTTAAACAAACAGGTGTTCCTATTTCGTCTTGTCTTCTGTAGCGTTTTCCTATGGAACCTGATTCATCAAATTGAACTTTAAAACCATTGAATTTTAATTGTTCATAAATTTTTTTGGAGTTTTCTGAAAGTTTTTTACTTAATGGTAAAATTGCCGCGGTTATTGGAGCAATTTTTGGACTTAATTTTAATAATGTTCTTGATTCACCTTCAACCTCATCCTCCCTATACGCGTCAAAAAGTATTGTTAAAAATAATCTTTCAACTCCAACTGAGCATTCTATAACGTGAGGAACATAAGATTCATTTTTGTCAGTGTCAAAAACAGACAAATCTTTTTTACTGTGTTTTATGTGTTGCGATAAATCGTAATCAGTTCTGTTCGCGATACCTTCAAGTTCTTTAAAACCAAAAGGAAATTCATATTCAACATCTATACAATGTTTAGAATAATGAGCAAGTTCATCTTTTTCATGAGGACGCAAGCGAACTTTTTTTTGATCTAGTCCTAGATCTTTGTAAAATTGGCTTCTTCTTTCAACCCATGTGTCAAAGAATTTATCCGCGTTTTCGCCTTTACAGAAAAACTCCATTTCCATTTGTTCAAATTCGCGCATTCTGAATAAAAATTGTTTAGGTGTGATTTCATTTCTGTAAGCTTTTCCAATTTGCGCTATTCCGAATGGAATCTTTACGCGAGTACTGCTTAAAACATTTTTAAAATTAATGAAAATTGATTGAGCTGTTTCCGGACGTAAATAACCAAAGTTTCCTTGACCGGTCATCGCGCCAACTTCAGTTTTGAACATCAAATTAAATTGCCTAACTTCAGTCCAATTTTTTATACCGCAAGATGGACATGGTTTATCCAGATCAAGCTCGTCAGACCGAAATCTTTTTTTGCAGTTTAAACAGTCAACCATAGGATCAATAAAGTTATCAATGTGTCCGGACGCTTTGAAAACCGATTCGGCGCCTAAAATTGCGCCATCCAATTGTACAACATCTTCAGGCCATTTTTGCATGTTCTCGAGCCATAATTTTTTAATGTTTTGTTTTAACGTAACACCGAGAGGTCCAAAATCATAAACGCCATTTAGTCCGGAATAGATTTCAGCGGATGGAAATACAAAGCCTCTTCTTTTACAAAGAGAAACAATTTTTTCTAAAGTTACTTCAAATTTATTCGAAGCCATTATTTTCCTTTAATTTATTAATAAATATTTGGATAATCAAGTCTCGATTTTACTGATTAAATTGATACATGGCAAATTAGGAGCAAAAAAGCCTTTTACAATTTTGTCATTATTTAATATCTTTAATACTCTTTATTTATGGGGACTTCTTTACATTAATTAAGGTAAGCGAATGTTTAACGAGTTGTTGTTTTTCCTGCATATTGCGGTTGTAGGATTTTTTACATTATTTTTTCTGTTTGTATCAAAAGAGGCGTTAATCACATTTATTTGTTTACAAACCGTTTTAGCGAATCTTTTTGTCATAAAACAAATAAGTTTGTTTGGCTTAAATGTGACTTGTACTGATGTTTTTATCATAAGCGCGGTTTTGGGCACAAATTTATTGCAGGAATATTATGGTAGAAAAATTGCAAAAAAAACTGTTTATTTAAACTTATCGATTTTATTATTTTATTTAGTTGCATCACAAATGCATCTATTTTATCAACCGAGTCAATTTGATATTACACAGAATTTGTATTCAGGCATTTTACAATTTATGCCAAGAATTATAATCGCGTCGGTTGCAACGTTTTTTATTGTTCAACGAATTGATATAGTGTTTTATGCCTTTTTAAAAAAACAGTTTGCGAATAAATATATGTGGGGTAGAAATATTTTGGCATTAATTTTAAGCCAATTAATTGATACGGGGTTATTTAGTTTTTTGGGTCTTTACGGAATTGTTAATTCTATTTTTGATGTGATGGTTTTAAGTTTTGTAATAAAAATTAGTATCATTTTTCTTTCTTCGCCGGTTGTCCTTTTATCTAAAAAATTAATGAATAAATTTGGAAATTTTAAACCTGCTGAATTTGTTGAATTCAAAAATAAAAAAGATGTGAAATATGAGCAAATTTAAATTTGAGATTTTACACAAATCTAAAAAATCCGGAGCGCGTGTTGGCAGAATTCATACTTCGCATGGAGTAATTGATACTCCAAGTTTTGTCGCGGTTGGAACTAATGGAACATTAAAAGCTTTAGATAATAAATTTACAGAACAACTTGATCAGCAATTAATGTTTTGTAATACATATCATTTATTGGTTCAACCTGGAGCGGAAATAATAGAAAAAGCCGGAGGCATTCATAAATTTATAAATAGAAATATGCCAATAATTACAGATTCCGGTGGTTTTCAAGTTTTTAGTCTTGCTTACGGTGGAGTTCATAACGAACTAAAAAGCAAAGGAACAAAACGTAACAGTGGTTCTGTTCTGAAAATAACAGAGGAAGGTGTTTTGTTTCGATCATATAAAGATGGTTCAAAAATTTTATTAACACCGGAAAGTTCAATTGAAGCTCAAAAAAAAATTGGCGCGGATATTATTGTTGCTTTTGATGAGCTTCCTCCATATCACATTGATCCGAAAAAGTTAAAACAA
>JAUWHS010000127.1 GCA_030605785.1 bacterium | reverse complement strand
AAGCGCATTCTTAAAATTAATGAAACCATAAAAAACGATAATGTCATTAATCCAAGACCACCGATTTGAATTAAGCTTAATATTACAAGTTTGCCCCAATGACTAAAGTAGTAAATCGGAACGACCTTTAAACCGGTAACACAAGTTGACGCGACAGAGGTAAATAACAAATCAATAAAAGAAATATTTACAACTCTGGATATGGGTAAACTTAAAAGCAAAGTTCCCATGCTGATCACAAAAACAAAAGAGGCGATTAAAATTCGCCCCGGTGACATTTCTACGATTTTGGGATTCATAATGTAAGCCTTATTTTTAAAATTTTAATAACCAAAAACCAAAAACGATTATTAACGTGCATAAGACTACAAGTTGATTAAAGTAACGGTCAATAAAAATGTGGATTTGTTTGCCCCAGATTTTTATAATTCCACCAAGTAAAAAGAATCTGGCGCCTCTGGAAAGGAATGAAAATAAAATAAAGGACGGTAAATTTAATCTACAAAAGCCGGCAGATAGTGTTATTGCTTTGTAAGGAAGAGGGGTAAAACCCGCGATAAAAACCGCCCAGTTTTGATAAAGTTTATATTTTTCAATCGCGGACATAAAAGCTTGTTCTGATATAACCCAACTTACTAATGTTATTCCAATTCTTTCCCACATGATTGCGCCAATAAAATATCCAAAAACTCCACCGGCGACAGAAGAGATTGTCGCGATTGCGGAATAAGTTAGAGATTTTTTATTGTTTTCAACACAGAATAAAATTAAAAGTGGATCGACAGGAACAAAAAAGATGGCTTCGATGAAAAATAAAGAGGCTAACCAATATTGCGCATGTGGGGAGTGAACTTTTTGTCCGAGCCAGTCATAAAATTTTCTTACAATATTCATAAGATTATTTTTGTAAGAGATCTTTTAAATATTTTTCAATTTGATCTATTGAAATTCGTTCTTGTTTTAGTGTATCGCGATTTCTAGCCGTTACCTTTTGATCTTCTTCAGAATCAAAGTCATAAGTAAAACAAACAGGTGTTCCTATTTCATCTTGTCTTCTGTAGCGTTTTCCAATGGAACCTGTGTCATCGAATTGAACTCTAAAACTATTAAACTTTAATTGTTCATAAATTTTTCTGGAGTTTTCTGAAAGCTTTTTGCTTAATGGCAAAATTGCCGCGGTTATTGGAGATATTTTTGGGCTTAATTTTAATAATGTTCTTGATTCACCTTCAACAACATCTTCTTTGTAAGCGTCAAAAAGGATTGTTAGAAATAATCTTTCAACTCCAACTGAACATTCTATAACGTGAGGAACATAAGATTCATTTTTTTCTTGATCAAAAACGGATAAATCTTTTTTACTGTGTTTTATGTGTTGAGATAAATCGTAATCAGCTCTGTTCGCGATACCTTCAAGTTCTTTAAAGCCAAAAGGAAATTCATATTCAACATCTATACAATGTTTAGAATAGTGAGCTAGTTCATCTTTTTCATGAGGACGCAAACGAATTTTTTCTTGATTCAGTCCTAAGTCTTTGTAAAACTGAGTTCTTCTTTCAACCCATGTGTCAAAAAATTTATCCGCGTTTTCTCCTTTACAGAAAAACTCCATTTCCATTTGTTCGAATTCTCGCATTCTAAACAGGAATTGTTTTGGTGTGATTTCGTTTCTATAAGCTTTTCCAATTTGCGCTATTCCGAATGGAATTTTTACGCGAGTACTGCTCAAAACGTTTTTAAAATTAATGAAAATTGATTGCGCTGTTTCCGGACGTAAATAACCAAAATTACCTTGACCGGTCATTGCGCCAACTTCAGTTTTGAACATCAAATTAAATTGTCTGACTTCAGTCCAATTTTTAATACCGCAAGACGGACATGGTTTATTTAAATCAAGTTCGTCGGCACGAAATCTTTTTTTGCAGTTTAAACAGTCAACCATAGGATCAATAAAATTATCAATGTGTCCGGATGCCTTCCAAATAGCTTCTGATCCCAGAATTGCGCCATCAAGCTGCACAACATCTTCAGGCCACCTTTGCATGTTCTCGAGCCATAATTTTTTAATGTTTTGTTTTAACGCGACACCGAGTGGTCCAAAATCATAAACGCCATTTAATCCGGAATAGATTTCAGCGGATGGAAATACAAAGCCTCTTCTTTTACAAAGAGAAACAATTTTTTCTAAAGTTACTTCAAATTTATTCGAAGCCATTATTTTCCTTTTATTTATTAATAAATATTTGGGTAATCAAGTCTCGATTTTACTGATTAAATTGATACATGGCAAATTAGGAGCAAAAAGCCTTTTACAATTTTATCATTATTTAATATCTTTAATACTCTTTATTTATGGGGACTTCTTTAAATTAATTAAGGTAAGCAAATGTTTAACGAGTTGTTGTTTTTTCTGCATATAGCGGTTGTAGGATTTTTTACATTATTTTTTCTGTTTGTATCAAAAGAGGCGTTAATCACATTTATTTGTTTACAAACTGTTTTGGCAAATCTTTTTGTAATAAAACAAATAAGTTTGTTTGGCCTAAATGTAACTTGTACCGATGTGTTTATCATTAGCGCCGTTTTGGGTACAAATTTATTGCAGGAATATTACGGTCGTAAGGTTGCTAAAAAAACGGTTTATTTAAATTTGCTAATTTTGATTTTTTATCTGGTTGCGTCACAAATACATCTATTTTATCAACCAAATCAATTTGATATTACACAGAACTTGTATTCAGGCATTTTACAATTTATGCCAAGAATAATAATTGCTTCAGTTTCTACATTTTTTATTGTTCAAAGATTAGATGTTTTCGTTTACGGTTTTTTGAAAAAATATTTTCAAGGCAAATATCTTTTGGTTAGAAATATTTTGGCATTAATTTTAAGCCAATTAATTGATACCGGTTTGTTTAGCTTTTTGGGTCTTTACGGAATAGTTAATTCTATTTTTGATGTAATGGTTTTAAGCTTTTTGGTGAAAATTAGTATTATTTTTCTTTCTTCTCCTGTTGTACTTTTATCTAAGAAATTGATGAATAAATTTGGAAATTTTAAACCGGCTGAATTTGTTGAATTCAAAAATAAAGAAGATGTGAAATATGAGCAAATTTAAATTTGAGATTTTACACAAATCTAAAAAATCAAACGCGCGTGTTGGTAAAATTCATACTCCGCATGGAGTAATTGATACTCCAAATTTTGTAGCAGTTGGAACTAATGGAACATTAAAAGCTTTAGATAACAAAATTACAGAACAACTTAATCAGCAATTAATGTTTTGCAACACTTATCATTTATTGGTTCAACCTGGAACAGAAATAATAGAAAAAGCGGGTGGCATTCATAAATTTATAAATAGAAATATGCCAATAATTACAGATTCCGGTGGATTTCAAGTTTTTAGTCTTGCTTATGGTGGAGTGCATAACGAACTAAAAAGTCGAGGGACAAAAAAACATAATGGTTTTGTTATGAAAATAACAGAGCAAGGGGTTTTATTTCGATCATATAAAGATGGTTCAAAAATTTTATTAACACCGGAAAGTTCAATTGAAGCTCAAAAAAAAATTGGCGCGGATATTATTGTTGCTTTTGATGAGCTTCCTCCATATCACATTGATCCGAAAAAGTTAAAACAA
>JAUWHS010000129.1 GCA_030605785.1 bacterium | reverse complement strand
TTGTTTCTTTTACAGCTTCTTTTAAATGTTTTTCATTATGTTTTCCATTGTAAGTTTGATGATGATTACTTCTTTTTATATCAAATGGATCTTTATGTTTTTTTGTTCTCGCCTGTTTCATGCAATAAAAAGCGTATGATCGAGAAGCTATTGCTTGGATTTTTTGCATCTCTTTTGGCCACGTTGGATAACTTTCGTAACGTAATACTGAATAAATATAATTTTCTAAGCTTAGATTGTTTATTATGAATAGTTTATTTTTCTTTTCGTCTATATGTAATTTAACTTCCCCTTTAAAGGTTTTATTGTTAAATGAAAAATCTTTATGGATCGGTTTTATTAAGATTTCATTCTTTTTTGATTTTTTATATTTTTTACCATCGGCGCTTATATATAAATTATTATCTTTAACTTTTATATGTACTGTTTTGTTTTTTAATAAAATGGGAGAAGTTGTTTTTGGTAAACTTTGAATAATTACACCTTTGTCAGATGTTATAAGAAAATTATTTAATTCATTTGAATTTTTTTCATCTAATAAAACACGAATTTTATTGTGTATTATTTTTTGTGTAATTGGTTCAATTATAGAATTTGTTTGTGTTGTGTCTAATAAAAGTGGGGGATTTGTTGTTGAAGTTGTTGAGTCTGTTTTAAATGGTGTATGTGTATTTTCCGTTTGTAATACATTAATTTGTGTTAGATCTGTTAAACTTTCCGTCAATTTAATTGTTTCAGCCGGTGAATAGTAAATAAATTGTTCTTTTATTCGCTCAATTGATTTATTTACTTGACCGCATTTAGGACGTTGTTCTTTGGAATATATATCAGGAAAAAAAAGATTAAAAAAAAGAACTAAATAAATTAAGCAATTTATTTTTTTCATTAGTTTTTATAAAAATAAATCGTTTTTTTGCAAAAGGTTTGTGAATTTCGCGGGCATACCATTTTTTTTATCGATTCCCAGATTGGCTAATTTATCCGCGATTTTATTTTTTTCTCTGCGAACGTGTTCGAATTTTCTTTTTGAAGTGTCCAATAAGGAAAGTGTTAATTGTTTTAACTTTTTAAGAATCGGATCTTTAACTTTATATTCATTATTCATTTGTTTGACCAAAAGTTCTGAATCAGCAAAAAAAAGAAAGGAGCGTTTGGAAAATTTTGGAATTTGTTCGTTAATCAAAAAAGCCGCTAAAACAAGGGCTAGATATTCAGCTTGATTATTTGTTTTTGTATCTAAATAAAAAGAACCTTTAACTATTGTTTTTTTGGCTTTGTTATCAATTATTAAAATACCCGCCCCGGCGTTTCCCGGATTTCCACGAGACGCTCCATCTGTGTAGATGGTAAAATCAAATGTGGGTGATATTATTTTTGATCTAGTTGCTGGTTCTTTTGCAGCGCTACAAATAAAGCTTTGTTGGGTTTCCATAAAAAATCACTTTTTACGAATTTATTTTAAAATGAACCGGAGTTTTCTTCTTTTTCTTCTTCTTTCTCATAATACAAAAATCTATAACAATTTCTACAAAGAAGCATGCCGTCGTTTTTTAGTCTTTGTAGGTCTTGTCTTATAACGTTATAGAAACAAGCGCTACAACTATTCTGTATTACAGGAACAATTGGATTAGAAACATTTTCTTTCATGCGTTCATATTTATGTAACCATTCAGTCGGGATGTTTTTTGTAGAAAATTCTCGATCGGCTAACGCGCTATCAAGTTTTTTTTGTGATTCTTTTAATTCCGTTTCAAGTTCAGTTGTTTTTACTTTTGTTTCTTCTATTTCTTTGTTTATTTGTTCCTCTTGTTCATCAACTTCTTTTTTTGCAAGATCGTATTTATGCCAGGATTGAATTAATACATCTTCAAGTTCCATTCTTTCAAGAGTTACTCGTTTTATTTCTTTTTCTATTGCTCGATATTCTTTTTCATTTGTTGTTTTATCAAGCGCTTCACGTTTGTGTTCTTCTTTGTCTTTTAGATCGTTGGCGATTAATTCTTCAGCATCAACTTTTTTCTTCATTTCTTTGCAATTTAATTGAAGATCGAGAAGATTTTTCTGAATTTTTGGAATAAGACTCTTGCTCGTTTCTACTTTTTGAATTTCCCCTTTAACTTTTTCTTTTAATTGCTTGATGTTGTTGTCTATTTCAACTAATGCTTTTAAGTTTTTCCAAAGAGGTTGTCCTATCATTTTTGTACCTCGTGATATAACTAGAAATGGTTAACAACTAGTTGGGTGGGGAATTTTTGGTGGGCCCACCAGGATTTGAACCTGGGACCTTTCGGTTATGAGCCGACTGCTCTAACCGCTGAGCTATGGGCCCTCCAAATTTTTGATAACTTTCAAACTAACAATAGTTTAGACCAACTTTTATTAGTTGTGAAGTAAAAAATCCTTTAATCTACAGGAATATCCATACTCATTGTCATACCAAGCAAAAACTTTTCCAAGTTGTCCCGTAGATTGAGTTAATAGACTGTCAATTATACAAGAATGCGAGTTACCAATGAAATCGGAAGAAACTAGAGGCTCTTCGCAATATTGCAAAATATTTTTCATTTTGTCATTTGCGTATTTTTTAAATGCATTATTTATTTCTTTAACGCTACAATTCTTTTTTGTTTGAAATGCAAAATCAACTAAAGAGCTTATTGCGACAGGAACCCGAATGGCTCGCGCTTGGATTTTATTTTCAAATTCCGGATAAATTTTTGTAACAACTTTATCGGCGCCTGTTTTTGTTGGAATAATATTAATTGCCGCAGCGCGAGATCTACGCAAATCTTTGTGATCTATATCTAATAAAACTTGATCATTTGTGTAGGCGTGAATTGTTGTCATGACACCCTGTTCAAGTTCAAATTCTTCTTTTAATATTTTTACAATTGGAGCAAAGCAATTTGTTGTGCAGCTTCCTAAGGAAATAATATTGTGTTTTTCTGAATCGTAATCGGAATCGTTTACTCCCGGGATAATTGTTATGTCTTCATCTTTTGCCGGAGCTGTTATTAAAACTTTTTTGGTTCCCGCTTGTAAGTGCAAAGAAGCTTTTTCTCGTGTTGTAAATCTTCCTGAACATTCCACAACAAAATCAATGTTTAAATCTTTCCAATTAATTTTTGAGGGATCCGGTTCGGAAAAAACTCTTATTTTATGATCATTAATTGTTAAGTAATCTTTTTCAAAAGAAACATTTCCATGAAAAGTATTTAAAATTGAGTCGTATTTAAATTGAAA
>JAUWHS010000134.1 GCA_030605785.1 bacterium | reverse complement strand
AAATAAAAGAATTAGAGCAAGAGTCTAAAAAAAGAATAAAAGAAAGGGATCGAAAAAAAAGTGAAGAAATTGAAACAAATATTAGAAGAAATTATGGTCCAAAAACTTTAGGTGAAATAAATTTTCAGATACAAGAACGTAAGCGAGAATTAAAACGCGCCATTCATAATAAGAGATTTGAAAAAGAAATGGCTCATAAGGGATCTCGAAAAAAGACGGATAAGAGGCCTGAAGATAAGATTGAGCGTATTAAGACGCAAATAGAAGTTTTAGAAGGTCTAAAAAAAGACGCGCAAGCGACTAAAAATTCAGAAAGCCATAAATTAAAAATTCGTGATGAAAAACGTGAGGAAGAAAACGAAAAATTAGAAGAAGAGAAGAAAAAAATAAAAGATAAAACGATTTTAGAAAATTTAGATGGAAGGAAATTTAAAACCGCTACACAAAAATGGGTTGATAGTTTAAGTCCTGAGGAGGCAGTAAAAAAATATGAAGCCATTCCTAAAATTTATGAAGGTGATGATTATCTTCATGCCATAAGAGAAGGAAGAATTCCTTCTCGGGGGGCTGAGCAAACACGGTTTGAAAAAAAAGCTTTAAGAAAAAAAATTGATGATCAAAAGCAGCTTAGAAAAAACAGCGTAGAGAGTTTTGAAGAAGAAACTCAAAGAGCGCAAAAAATAATTGATCGAGAAACAGATTCTTTAGAAAATTCAAAAGAGAATTTAAAGAAGATTAATAAACAAATAGAAGAATTAACTGCGAAAGGCGAAAAGACTCCTGAAGAAGGAAGAGAACAAGATTTGGAAGATCTTAAAGATTGGCTTACTTCAAAACAATTTATGCAAGGAGAAATTAAAAAACATCAGGCGAATATAAAAAAGGAAGAGGATTCTTTAAAAGAGTTAGAAGAATCAAAAAGAATTTTTAGTTTAGAACCGGAAGAATTTAGAAAAGAGTTGGATGAAGTAAGAGATAAATCTATTGGTTTGGAGAGAGAAATTCTATTTGTTCAAAGACAATTAAAAAAAATAGATAAAGAAAAAAATTCTTCAGGGTACAAAAAAGAAGAAGAAAAATTAGAAAAATTGAAAAGTGATTTAAAAGAAAATGAATCAAAAAGAAAACTTTATGAGAAGAGAGCAGAAGGAGATATTTAAGTAATTATAATTTTAAAGATTAATGTTTTTAAATTTTTTATAAGGAGAGATTGATGAAAAAATCTAGAATTATTTTTTTACTGTTTCTTGTATTTGCTTTTTCGGATTCGTGTTTTTGTATGAAACCAGGTCGATCTAAAGCACGTAGTCAAAAACAAGCACAAACAACAGAAACAAAAAGGGAGAAAAAAGGGTTTAAAGTTCGTTATCAAGAGCATATAGAAGAAATTCCTGAAGGTAAAAAAGTAACAGTTTTTGAAAAAATTAAGGCTGCTGTAAAAGCACTGGCTTGGAAGAGACCGGTTATAAAAAGAACAGAACCCAAATCTTCTGTAAAAGAGGGTCTTGCCGCAGATACAAAAGGAAAAAGTGAAGATGAGAAACATGAGATAGAAATCAAAAAATTAGAAGAAGCAAAAGAAAAAGCAAAAAAACAAAAAAAAGAAAATAAATTTAATACGGCCTTAAATAAATGGGTTGATAGTTTAAGTCCTGCGGAAGCAAAAGCAGAGTGGCAAAAATTACAAGGAAAAAAGAAGCCTCTATCAATTGCTGAAAAAGCTGAAGAAAAAGCTCTAGAAAAAAAAGTAGAAGAAGAAAGAAAAAGAATAGAAGGAGAATTAGAAAAAATAAGAGTAGAAAGAAAAAAAATAGAAGAAGCAAGAAAGGCTGAAGAAGAGCTGAAAAATAAAAACAAAGAAGAAGAGGGAAAGAAAGAGGATGCAAGGAAAAAGGCTAAAGAAGAAGAGGGAAAAAAAAAGGAAGCTTTGAAGCGACATAAAAAAAATAATACCGAACGAAAAGGAAGTTTGCTTGCAAGTGGTGAAAAATTTAAAGAAGCTATTGATAAGAAACAATCAACAGACGAGATTGATAAAAAAAGGGATCAATTTATAAACGATGCAAAACTTTTTGCTTATAAATTAACATTAAATGAGGCTAAAAAAGAATTAAGAGCTATGAACAAAGATGAACATAAATTAGGTACAAATAAAGAAAGTGTTGTCGAATTTTTGAAGGAAAGAATCAAAGATCTTGAAATAGTGAAGGAAGCCAAAAAAGAAGAAAATAAAAAATTAAATTATGAAATTGGTTCATTATACAATAGAGCCGGTTATTTAGATCCTGATGATCCGAAAGAACGTGCTAAACAAGATGAAATATTCGATCGTATTGGGGAATTAAACGAAGAGCAAGCAAGAAGATTAGGCTTTTCGTCTAGAAAAAAACTTAGTGTTTGGGTTGTTGAATCCAATAAAAGGAAAAAAGAAGTACAGGCAATAGAACACGAAAAAGGAAACGATAGACGTAAACAGACCATGTTTGAAGCTAGTGAGGTAGATTTTAAGAAAAAAACTAATAGTTTTGTTATACCATTAACACTTAATGAAGCGAAAAATGAATTAGAAAAGGTTAGCAAGGGTGAATATAATAAACAACTTGATACCGAAAGTAGAAAAACCGATGTTATTCATGTTTTAGAAGAAAGAATCGGAGAACTAGAAGAGATAAACAGAGGATGGGAAGAGATCAAGAAAAAAGGGGAGGAGTCAACAAAGGACGAATCCGAAATGTAAATAGAAAGATAGACATAAAGGACATAAATAATTCTAAAATAAATTTGTATTAAACAAAAATAGCCACCGAAACAAAATCGGTGGCTATTCTTATTTGTTTTATTCGATTTTTTAGAATTGATATCTTACACCAATATCCACAAAGTACGCAGTATTATTTCCGAGTCTGTAGTTGGCGAGATCAACTTCTTTTCTTGTTTGTTCATCAAGACTACCAAATACGTTAGGCGTACCATTTACAGGAATTCCCTTAATATCTGTGTAAAATTGACCGGGAATAAATCCGGCAAAAATCGCGTAGAACATTAAATCAGGAAGAGGTTCAGTTTCTAATATTAAATTTAATTCTGTTCCTAAATATTTACTTGCTTGAGAATCTGGAACACGTCCTTCGGCAAAATCTTCTTTTCCGTCCGAATCCTTTGCTTTTTCAACATCATATTTTAATGAATTTGATGTTCTCCAGAAAAATAAAGCGTTTGGATTTATACGTACTCTTTGCTTTTTTGTTATTTTTGGTTTCCAATTCAAACCAAAGCCGACATATTGAAGATTGCTAAAATGGTTATCAACATAAACTTTTTTTGTCTCCATCGTAATTGAAAGTGGTTGAGGAATAATTTTTTCGCAAAGCAGGAAAACACTAGGAACACGTTTTCCACAATACCATTCATTTACGCCAATAAAATCGTTGTAATGTGAATCTTTATTAGATTCGTGAGGATGACTGTCTCCTGACGCATATGCATAAGCCAATGCTAATTTTAAATTCCAAGATTCTATAAGATAGGAACTGTCGGCTAGCGCAAACCATCCTTCAATATCGCGTTTAATTGTTGGACGAAAACGATCAGACTTGTCTGTGTATGTTCCGTTGTCGCGCTTGCTTTCATCGTATCTACTTTCCATCGCGTAATTTTCGCTCGCGGCGCTTAATGGCGCATCAAGACCGGTTGCATTTAATGTTATTTTATTATTAACCTCTCGTAAAATACCTTGTCCTTGTACGTTTTGAGAAAGTTGAACTTTATGATCATGTTCATTTGGTGGAACAGTTGTTGTTTCAGTTTCAATTTCGTTGCGATTCGCGCCCCATATGTTTGGAGTCGTATCCCAACGTTTTAGCTCCGAAACATTTCTGTCAATGGCGTATAATCTTATGTAACCGGTGTTTAAAGCGGCTTCCGCGCCAAATTCGAATTTATATTTTTTGTATTCCATATTCAAACCAAATGTCGCGAGTTGAGCTTTCGCGTCACATTCAAATTCAACTTTTTGATCTGAAGCCGCGAGATAAAAACCATAAGGTTCAAGGTCTAATTTTCCGGCATTATCATTATTAAAGGTCGTCCAAACAAATTTAGTAGCAAATAAGTCTGCGTCTTTTGCGACACCACTCCATGGGTTTGTTCTTCGGTCAACATGATTGATTTTTTTTGTGTTATAAGTGTCCCAAACGCTTGAACCGCGTTCTTCTATTTTTGAATAGTACAAATCGTATTCGAATTTATCTTTAACTAATTCTCCGGTCCATAAAATGCCGGCGGCATATTTATCTTCAGCTCTACTATAAATTCCTAAATATTCTTTTGTTGCTCCGTAGTTACTTCCAAATGCGATACCCCGTCCAAGTTTAAATGGAAACCATCCAAGTTTGAAAAAATGAAGTTTTTCGGATTCAAAGCCGAATATTGAATTTAAGCTGAATTTTAGCCACGCTGTTCGAAACCAAATCATTGGTCTGGATGTTGGATGTTTGTGAGAGCCTAATGATGATTCATCGATTTTTATATCTTCCGGTCCTGATTCCGCGTAAGTTCCGGATGCTCCCCATTTTGTTTTGTTTCTAATTTCAACTTTAGCTTCCACAGCCTTGTGACCATATTTTTTTTCACCGAATGAATAATCAGCGTAAAAGTCTAAAGTTTGTTTAAATAGTTCCGATTGATCAGGAATACTATTGTTTAAAAGAACAGCGTTGTCGTAAAAAAGAAATTCTATTTTAGGAATACCGCCCACTCTTAAGACTGCGTCCCCTTTTTCGATAGTTAAAGTTTCTTTTTTACCCGCGTCTTTTGCTAATTCTCTTTTTTCTTCTTTTATGTATCTGGCAAAAATCGTGTCATTACTAATTGCTAAAAGTGTTAGCAAAAATAAAAACTTCAATAAAAACTTTTTAGGTGTCTTCATTAAAAAAATCCTTTTGAACTTAAAATGTGAAAAAACGTGAAATTTAAACAACTTTAGAAAGGTTAAAGATTATTTAGATTGTTCTTTTTTGTCAATGGGAGATAGTGTTTAAATTAGCTCTAAAACCTTTTTGATAATACTATTTGAATCAATTTCTTCGTATGACATTAATTTTTCTTGGCTTCCGGAACGAGGTATTTTTGTTACGGCTAAGTTGTATACTTTTATATCTTCATTGATCAACGCGCTTGCGACACTTTGTCCTAGGCCACCTTCAAGATAGTGATCTTCAACAGTAATGATTTTGTTGCTTGATGCTTTTGCTACTTTTATTACGGTTTTTGTGTCTATTGGTTTGACGCTATAAAGATCTATCATTGAAACATTTATATTTTGTTTTTTTAATTCTTCGAATGCTTTCATTATTTCATGCAAAGTTATTCCCGCTCCGATTAAACAAACTTTATCATTATTATTTTGTTTTAAAACTTTGCATCCGCCAATTTCAAACTTTTCATCTTTATCATAAATAACAGGAGTATTTGGGCGAGTTGTTCTTAAATAAGAAACGCCGTTATTATAATTTGCCATGCATTCAACAAGTTTATAGGTTGATACACCGTCACTAGGGTAAAGAACAATTGAGTTTGGAACAGATCGGAACATTGAAATATCTTCAAGTCCCATTTGTGATGGCCCGTCTTGTCCGATAGAAACACCGCAATGCGATCCGCATAAACGCAAAGCATTCCGGCCGATTCCGGCCATTCTGATTTGATCGTAAGCGCGGGTCAAAAAAGCGGCGAAAGTAGCGGCAAAAGGAATTTTTTTTCTCGATTCAAAACCTGTCGCGATTCCAATCATACTTTGTTCGGCAATAAAACATTGTACAAATCTTTTTGGAAAGCTTTTTTCAAATATTTCGGTAAAGGTTGAATTTTTTACATCCCCATCAAGAGCGATAATATCATTGTTTTCTTTTCCAAGGGCTTCGAGCGCGTAACCAAAAGCTTTTCTTGTCGCGATTTTTGCGCCTAAATTAAACAAGTTTGTATTTTTATCTTTTTCCAGATCAATTACAATTTTATTATCTGTTTTTTTATCTTTTACTTTTGTAGGCATTTGAGGGATGTGTTTTTCAGATTTAAGTTGAGACGCTTCGGGGAATTTGTCTTTAAGTTGTTTAATTAATTTTTCAACATCTTCTTTTGCGAATGGTTTTCCATGAAAGTTGTTTAAATCCTGAACTTGTTCCAGACCAAAGCCTTTATGTGTTTTTGCGATTATTGCTATTGGCTTGTTTTTTGTTTCGTTGGCTTTTTGAAATGTTTGTAGAATTTCTTCGATATTGTGACCACTAATTACAAAAGTTTGAAATCCAAAAGCTTCAAATTTTTTTGCGTATTCTTCTTCTTTATCCGCATGCATTGTTAAACCGGTTTGTCCTAATTTGTTACAATCTACAACGCAAATTAAATTATCTAATTTATAATATGATGCCAAAGAAGCAGCTTCCCAAACAGAACCTTCCGCGATTTCCCCATCGCCCATTAAAACATAAGTTTTATAATCAAATTTTTCCATTTTGGCGTTTAACGCCATTCCTATCCCAATTGCTAATCCCTGACCTAAAGAACCTGTTGCGGCTTCATTATATTTAAATCTTGGTGTTGGATGACCTTCTAAAACAGAATCAAAATCTCTTAAATTTAAAAGTTCTTCATCCGATATTATTCCAAGTTGTTTGTATGCTGCGTAAACAACAGGAATGGCGTGTCCTTTTGAAAGAATAAAACGATCATTATTTGGATTGTTTGGATTTTCTAAATCTTGTTTTAATTCATTAAAAAAAATTGTGGAAACTAAATCGGCTGAGGACATACACGAAGTTGGGTGACCCGATCCACTTTGTGATGTTGTGCGAATTGAATCGATCGCGATGTTTAACGCTTTATTTTTTAGAAATAAAATTTTATCTTCAGAAATCTTATTATTCATTTAATATCCTTGTTATTCTAATAAAAATACTATTTGTTAGATTTAGCATAAATTGTAATTAAAACAAAATTTGTAAAAAAGAGAATTAATGGTAGCAAAACCAATCAACAATTTTTTTAAATCAATAATCCCACAAGAGCATAGATGGAAAATGATATTGCTGAAAAATTGGGATAATATAATTGGAGAATTTAAAGGAAGAGTGATTATCGATAGGATTCAGGGGGATTTGTTAGTTTTGGGTGTTAGCCACCCGGTTTTCGCGCAGGAACTATTTTCTGATTCAGATGATTTAATAAAAAGAATTAATAAATTTTTAAAAGAAGAAAAAATAAAGAAAATTCAATTTCGTCATTTAAATTTTGAACAAATTTTAAAACGTAAAAACTCTTTAGAAAATAAAAAGAGGATTGCGCCGGAAAAAAATAGGACATTTGAATTTATAGATTTGACGATGTCTGAACTTGAGATGTTAAACAGGATAAATGATAAATCATTGAAAGAATCGTTGCGTAAGTTTTATCTTAGATGCAAAAGAGAATAAAAAAAAGGGAGAAAGTATGAAGATAAGGTTTTTAATTTTATTGTTAGTTTTTTTTATAAAGCTTGATAGCGGAATAGAAAAAATATTTAGTGAACAAACAGGTTCAGGTTCAATTGAGTTTGCGCAAGATTTATCAAAATCAAAAGCGGAAGACTATTTTTTGTACACAAAAGCAAATTATCAGCACAAAATTAGTCAGCATGATAGAGCGTTACAAACTTTTCAGCGACTTTTTGAGCGTAATCCTTCAGTTTACGCGTATCTTGGTTACGCGAATCTTTTATTTGATTCAAGTCAATTCCAAAAAATTATTGATTTACCCGATAATGTAAAAGAAAAATTTAAAGACAATATAGATTTTCAACTTACTTTGGCTCAAGCTTATTTATTTTCAGATCAGGACAAAAAGGCTTCAAAGTTATTTGAAACTCTTTCTCTCGAAAATCCAAATAATGAATTCATTGCGTATTATACAGCGGTTTCGTATTTAAAAAATAATCAAATTGATAAAGCGCTTGGTTTTATTGATAGAAGTTTAAATAAGAAAAGTTTAGCGTCAAAACATTTTTTATTTTATTTTTTAAAGTCAAAACTTTTTATGCAACTTGGCCAACCGCATAAGGCATTAGAATTCGCGGAAAAAAGCGTGGAGCTTTTTCCTCGGTTTGATAAGGGTTGGTTGTTTAAAGCGTTGCTTTGCGAGCAATTAGGTAGAGCGAATGACGCGATAAAGGGTTATCAAAAGTTTTTAGATTTAACAGGACATGATACAGCTATTGAACGACAGTTAATTCATTTATTATTTTTACAAAAAAGGTTTGGTGACGCGGCGGATGTTCTTAAAAAAGTTCCCGGCGATTCTCCGGACTATTATTTTGATTTAGCTTTAGTTGAGTGGAAGTCCGGGAATAACAAAGCGGCTCTTGAAAACATTAATAAATCATTACAAAAGGTTTCAGGTTTTAGAAAAGCAAAATTATTAAAAATAGAATTACTTTTATCCTTAAATAAACTTGATCAAGCTCTGAATTTTTCTGCTGACTGGATTGATCATGAGCCTAATGACGTTTCAGTTGTACATACTTTTATGTTGTTGCGTCGCGCGAATGTACCGGTTGATTCTATGGTAGGAAAACTACAAGAGTTGGCCAAAAAATATAGTAAAAGTATTGTGATTTTATCCGCTCTTTCTGATTTGTATTCTGAAAAAAATGATTATAAAAACGCGGAGACAAATTATAAAAAACTTTTGCAATTAGCTAAAAATGAAGATTTAAAATCAAAGATTCTTTTTCAGTTGGGTTATATTTATTTTGTAACAAATCAAAAAAGTAAAATTGAAACTACTTTGATTGACGCGACAAAATGTTCACAGGTTTATCCTTCAGCGTACAATTTGCTGGCGTATCATTACGCGCAAGAAGGCAAAAAATTAGATGAAGCTGAAAATTTAATAAATAAAGCGATAAAACTTAATCCAAATCGATTTGATTATATTGATACAAAGGGTTATATTTTGCTCAAACAAAATAAAAAGCAAGACGCAACAAGGTTTTTTGAACAAGCTTTGAAAATTGCTCCTGGTGACAAAATAATTATGGATCATTTGGAATTGGCTAAAGATAATTGATATTGAAATAGCGCATACCTAATATGTAGTTTAATACAATAGAATTTGGATGTTTGTTTTTTTTAAGTTGTTTGACAAGCCACGTTAGTGGCGAGGGTGATTAGCCTCGGGTGAGGTGCTTTGCGCCGTAACCCGTGGAGAAAAAATTGCCGTACAAGATTCACCCCATTTTATGGGGTGATGGGATTTGTAAATTTTATTAATTCCCCCCGCCCCATTTCTCCTTCGCCAAGGCTTCGTAGAATCAATCCGCCGAAGTTTTAACGAAGGTTGAAAAACGGGGCTAATATTATTGGTTATTAACGTACCACGGGTTGCGGCACTTTGTGCCTCACCCGAGGCTAATCACCTTCGCCACTGACGTGGCTTGTCAAACAATATTAATTAGAAATATTACAACGACAAAATTTTGGTTTTACAAATTGTAGCTTGTGTATCAAAACCTTTAAGGACTTATGAAAAAAGAGAATTTGTGCATTGTCGCAGGCGGCTCAGGCGGGCATATTTTGCCCGCCTTAGTTTTAGCTAAGCAATGGAAAGAGCAAAATAAAGACAAAAAAGTTTTATTTTTTGGTAACAAAAAAAAGCTGGATCAAACAATTTTGCGGGACAACGAATTTCTAGATACGGCGAAGTTTTTTAAATTAATAAATTTCCCGGGTAAAAAACTTTGGTTTTTGCCCAAATTTTCTTTTCAATTTTTAAATTCCTTTTTTAAAAGTCTTTATTTTCTGCGTAAATATAAAATAAAAAAAATTATAGGCACAGGCGGTTATTTAGCTATTCCCGCTTGTTTCGCTGGTAAAGTTTTGAGGTGTGAAATAGAACTTTATGAACTTAATGTTAAACCGGGCAAAGCAATAAAATTCTTGTCTCCATTAGCCAATAAGATTTTTATAACTTTTGAGAAAAGCAAAGAATATTTACCTAAAATTCAAAACAAATGTTTTTTAAAAAACTATCCTCTTCGTTTTAGTAAAAAAGATAAAATGTTTAATAAAGCTGAATTAATTGAAAAAATTAATAATAAATTTTTTACACAGAACAAAAAAACAATCTTTCTTCTTGGTGGTTCAAAAGGTTCTAAATTTCTAAATGAAACGTTTAAATCGTGGATTAACAACAATAAAAACTTATGGCGCAAAATCCAAATAATTCACCAAACAGGCTTTGATGATTTGCAAAACATCAAAGATTTTTATTCGGAAAAAAATATTCCGGCAATTGTTTTTAGCTTTGAAAAAAATATTAAAGATTTTTATTTGATCAGCGATTTGGTTATTTCTCGCGCGGGCGCGGGAACTATTTTTGAATTAGAGTTTTTTCAAAAAAATAGTGTTTTAATTCCGTTGCAAACAAAACATACAAATCATCAGGTTTTTAACGCAAAAGAAATTGCGACCCGCAACGCGGATCGCATAATTGTTTTAGAACAAAATCAAATTAAACAAAACCTAAATTTGCTTACGCGGCAACT
>JAUWHS010000050.1 GCA_030605785.1 bacterium | reverse complement strand
TACACACAATAGACTTTAAGATAAAAAAATAAGATCCCTTTTTGAAGAGATCTTATTTTTTGTTAATTTTAATTACATGAAATATTTTAAAACGTTACAGCTTTTTGTTTTTTAAACATTTCCATTTTGCCTTGCATCACTAAAAGTTCTTTGTCCAGATCATAAAGATATTTTAAAACCGCTGCCGATGATTCAGAATGTTTTAACGCGAAATTCAAACTTGCTTTTAATAAACCTAAAGGATTCCCAACATCATATCTTGTACCCTGCATTCTGTATGCGAAAACTTTTTCACCATTAAGTATTAAATTTTGTATTCCATCTGTTAGTTGAATTTCATTGTTCGCGCCGACTCTTAAATCATCTAGGGCTTCAAAAATATTTGATGAAAGAATATATCTTCCTACAATTGCGAGGTTGGAAGGCGCTTTATTTACAGCTGGTTTTTCAACTAATTCTTTTACCTGAAATAGGTTTGGAGAGAATTGTTTTCTTATGTCTATTACACCATACCTGGAAACTTGATCTTTTGGAACTTCTTGAACGGCAATCACATTACACTTTTCTTGTGTTGCTACTTTTATAAGTTGAGCCATTCCGGGAACAGGATTATCGATAATGTCATCCGGTAAAAAAATTGCGACATGCTCTTTTCCGACAGTGTGCCTTGCTGTCCAAATTGCATGTCCAAGCCCAAGTGGTTCGTTTTGACGTACGTAAGTAAAACTGGATGATTTTATTATTTTTGAGATGGCTGAAAGAAGTTTATCTTTACCTTGTGATTTTAATTTTTCTTCCAGTTCCGGAAATATATCGAAATGATTTTCTATTGTTTGTTTGTTTCTGCTTGAGACAATAACAAAATTATCTATTCCAGATTTAACGCCTTCTTCTACAACATACTGAATTGCGGGTTTATCAAAAATAGGTAGAAGCTCTTTGGGAGTTATTTTAGTTGCCGGTAAAAAGCGTGTTCCTAATCCGGCAGCTGGAATAATAGCTTTTGTTACCTTCATTACTTAGTCCTTTTTATGTTTTTAGAATTGTTCTAAAAATTTCTCTTTTCCACTATTTAAAAGTCGGATATCATTAATTCCGTATCGAAGCATTACTAATCTTGTTAGACCAAATCCGAATGCAAAGCCAGAATATTTTTCTGGATCAATTCCGCCAGATCTTAGCACATTTGGATGAATTAATCCACCGGGGAAAACTTCAACCCAAGTTGATTTTTTACAAACGGAACAGCCCTTTTTACAGAATGGACATCTCATATCAATTTCCACTCCGGGTTCAACGAATGGAAAAAAACCGGGTCTTATTCTTATATCTAAATCTTTTGTTTTAAATAAGGTTTTCAAAAAAGTTTTCGCGGTTGCGAAAAGATGTGAAAGCGTGACGTTTTCAGCAATGAAAAAACCTTCACATTGCATAAATTGAGTGTCGTGTGATGCGTCAACAGCTTCATGCCTAAATGTTCTTCCCGGGACAACTACCGCTATTGGTAAATCTTTACTTTTCATTGCATGAATTTGCATTGGGGAAGTGTGTGTTCGGAGTAAATAATTTTTTTTATTTAACCAAAATGTATCATACATATCTCTTGCCGGATGATCTTCAGGAATATTTAATGCTGTAAAATTATAAAAATCCGTTTCAACTTCCGGTCCATCTAGAATTTCATATCCCATAGAAATAAAAATATTCTCAATTTCTTCTATAAATTGAGAATAAGGATGTAAGTGTCCTTTTTTTTGATTAGTTTTATATGCGGTTACATCAAAATTTTGTTTTTTTAGCGTTGCCGTTTCCGCTTGATTTTTAATTATTTGATCTTTTGCTTTTTTTATTTTTTCTTCAGATTGATTTTTTAGATTATTTAGAATTGGGCCAAATTCTTTTTTTTCTTCTGTTGTCAGAGTTTTAATTTCAGCCATTAGCTTTTGCAAGGATCCCTTTTTTCCTAAGAATTGTATTCGCGCATCTTCTAATTGCTTAAGGTTGTTTTTGTTGATTGATTCTTGCAGTTTCGTTTTTAACTCTTCGCTTAAAGTTTTAATTTTTGCTTTAAGATCTTGCATTATATTACCTTAGAATTTTACTTTGGGACTAACTTTTTATGCTTAAAACTTGCTATTATGCAATTATGCTGACGATATTAGCATTTTTTGTTTTTTTTTACAAAAATGATTACTAATATAATCAAAATTTAAGTTGACAGAAATTAATCGAAATTGTACGATTTTGATCATAAAAAGAGTTTATTTTTTTTTATTGTTCTTTGCAAGTGCCGGGATAGCTCAGGTGGTAGAGCAGAAGACTGAAAATCTTTGTGTCGTCGGTTCAACTCCGTCTCCCGGCACCATTTTAAATTCTTTATTTTCCATGTAAATTATTATTTTTTAAAAAAAATTTGAATGTAACTTTAATTATTGGGAAATGATAATGTTCGATTTTTTATCTAAAAAATTTAGTGGTGTTTTAGGATGGCTTAAAGGTAAGGGATCATTAACTGAAAAAAACGTTGAAGACGCGCTTAACCAAGTTAAAGATGCTTTGCTGGAAGCAGATGTTCCTTTTGAGTTAGTTGAAACTTTTTTGAATCAAATAAAAACTGAAGCTGTAGGTAAAAAACTTACATCTACTCTTAACGCCGGTCAGCAACTAATAAAAATTGTTCATGACAAGTTACTTAACTTTTTAGGTGGGCAAGATTCTTTAAATTCAGTTTCTTTTCAAATTCCATCTGTAACTTTGGTTATGGGATTACAGGGAAGTGGAAAAACTACAACAATCGCAAAAATCGCGAATCACGTTTTAAAGCAGGCTGAAAAAAGAGGGAAGAAAAGAAGAATTCTTTTAGCTTCCGTTGATTTTTACAGACCTGCCGCTATTGAGCAGCTTAAGATTTTGGCTGATCAGGTAGGCGTTGATTTTTTTGAAGCGCAAAATTCAAATGTTTTGGATGCTGCAAAAGAAATTTTTCAATATTTTAAAACAAATAATTATGAACTTTTATTTTTAGATACGGCCGGAAGATTTCACATTGATAATGAAATGATGCAGGAGTTAAAAGAGATCGAACAAAAGCTTGCGCCAAAGCATAAGTTTTTGGTCTTAGATGCAATGACCGGTCAGGAATCATTGCGTGTTGCGCAGTCATTTAATCAATCCATCGGTTTTGATTCAGCAGTTTTGAGTAAAATGGATAGTGATACTCGGGGTGGCGCGGCTTTTGCTTTTAGATACGCATTAAAAAAGCCGATATCATTTGTTGGGTCAGGTGAAAAAATTGAAGATTTAGAAACTTTTATTCCGGAGCGAATGGCTTCACGTATTTTAGGAATGGGAGATGTTTTAACTTTAATTGAAAAAGCGAGTGAGAATATTGATCAAAGTGAGCAGGAATCAGTTACAAATAGAATGTTAAGTGGTCGTTTTACACTGCAAGATTTTGCTAATCAGCTTGGAATGGTTAACAAAATGGGATCTTTGCAAAAATTAACAAGTTTTTTACCGGGAATGGGAGCTGTTTCTCCTGATATGCTTGAAAAAGGGCAGTTGGAAATGAAACAGTTTAAAGCTATAATATCTTCTATGACGCCCAAAGAGCGTGAAGTTCCACAAATTTTGGATGGATCTAGAAAGTTAAGAATTGCTAAAGGTTCAGGTGCGCAAGCGCAAGATATTAATTCTTTATTACAAAGATTTGAACAAAGTAAGCAATTTGTTAAAATGTTTAGGAAAGCTGGAAAATTCAGTAGGTTTTTTAAATAGTTTTATTGTGATGAAAATTTATATTGTTTTGTGAGCAATTGATTTGTTGTTCTTTCCTGAAAGGATATTTTTAATATGAGCGTTAAGATTCGTTTGAGCCGTGTTGGTAGAAAGAACCGTCCTTATTGGCGTGTTGTTGCCGTTGATTCCAGGAAGAAAAGAGATGGTGAATTCCTTGAGAACTTAGGTTCTTATGATCCAATTAAACATGAAATATTGCAATTGCATTTAGATAAAATTGAAAATTGGGTTTCAAAAGGCGCGATTTGTTCTGATACCGTTTTAAAACTAATGAAAATGAAGCGTAAAGTTTCAGAACCAAAAAAAGCTGTGAAGGCTAAAGAAGTTAAAGTTAAAAAAACAATTTCTGATAAAAAGGTAGAAAAGGAAACTAAGAGCTAATTTAGGTTTTGTTTCTATTTCTTGATGTTTCGTTAATCTTGTTATTATTGAAAAGGGTTGTGATGTTAAAGGAATTAGTTGAACTTATTGTGAAGAAATTAGTTGATAATCCTCAAGATGTTGTTGTTAATGAAGTTTGTGGAGAACAAGCGACTATTGTTGAGCTTCGTGTTGCCTCGGAAGATTTAGGTAAAGTTATTGGAAAAGAAGGTAGAACCGCTAGAGCTATTAGAACTTTGGTTCATGCTGCGGCAGCAAAAGAACACAAAAGAGCGGTTCTTGAAATTTTAGAGTAAGTTAAATTAAGTAAAATAATTTGAATAAACTACCACCGACAATATCGGTGGTAGTTTATTTTATAAGTTGGATTTTTTTATGAAAATTTCAATCATTACGGTATTCCCTCAAATTTACGAATCATTTACAAAATTAAGTTTGATTGCTCGCGCGATAGAAAAAAGAATAGTTGAATTTAATTTTGTTCAATTTTCAGATCTATGTGAACCTAAAAAACGTATGGATGAGCCAACTTGTGGGCCTGGAGCCGGGATGATTATAAAGCCTGAAGTCGTTCAAAAAGCGATTGAGCAGTGTGAGGAAAAATGGGGAAAAGGTTTAAAAATATTTTTTTCTGCTCAAGGCCAAAGAATTGATCAAAAAATTTTAAATACATTTGTAGCAAAATTGGACGTGGTAATGTCTATTGAAGGCGAAGAGCCTTCGATTGATCCGCAACATTTAATTTTAGTCTGTGGTCGCTATGAAGGAGTTGACACTAGAGTTGAACATGAATATGCGGATCTTATTTTATCTATTGGTGATTATGTTTTAATGGGTGGCGATTTAGCGGCGCAAGTGTTTTTAGAAGGTATCTTAAGATTA
>JAUWHS010000014.1 GCA_030605785.1 bacterium | reverse complement strand
AAATCATTTTTGAGTTTTCCAACGGTTTCCTGAATAGAATTATTAATAGCTAATTTTTCTTCTTCACTAAATTTTGTAATATTTTTAAAAAAGATTAAATCAGCTTTCAATTTAGGCAACAAATTTCGAGTATCTTTGATTTTCCTTATATAAGCGCGAGCAAAAAATCTTTTGATTCCCCAAACTATTAACAATATTGTTAATATTAAAACTGAAAGCAAAACAACATTCGCGACAAAACCTATATTTTCAGCAATGTTTTGTAGTGACTTTTCCATTCCGGCCTTTTTTGCGGCAACTCCACCCATACCGGCCAAAAGACCTGCTCCGGCGCCTAAAGCAATCATATTTTTCTCCAAAATTTAAATATTTAAAAATTGATTGAACCATTAATAAACTTTATTTATTTTTATAAATGATTTCAATAAAACTTATTTTTCCCGCAAAATATAATCTTTAATCCCGGAACTTATTCCGTAAGCTAAAATTTGTCGATACTTCGGATTAGCCAAACGCTTGGCTTCTTTTTGATTGGTCAAAAAACCAACTTCAACCAAAGATGTGGGTGATTCATTTCTTAAAAAAATCCGACATAACGATTGTTTGATTCCTCTATCAATAATAGTAATATTTTTTTCTTTTAAAAGTTTTACAATTCCATTATGAATATAAGAAGCTAATACTTTTGACGCGGCATTTTGCCTATAAAAAAAATCATTTATGAAGTGTGGCAACTTTTTATCTTCTTTATTGCTTGAAAAAATGAAAAATCCTCTTCGAATTCTGGAACCCCAAGCGCTCTTATCATCCAAATAATATGTTTCAAGTCCGTTTGCCTCTTCAACAATACCGGCAGAATTAACATGAATAGAAATAAATAAATCAGCTTTTAAATGGTTGGCAAATTCAGAACGTTCAAGCAAGGTTAGATCTTTATCTTTATTCCGAGTTAAGTAAACATTAAAACCTGCGGTTGATAAAAATTGCTTCGTTTTTCTTGCTAAGTCTAAAGTGATGTCTTTTTCTTTAAGTAAAAATTTACCAGAAACACCGGGATCTTTTCCCCCGTGACCCGCATCGATGACAATTCTAATTTTTTTTTTAAAAAGTTGTTCATTGTCTACGTTAACAGACTTTTTTTTTTCGTACCCCGAAACACAATCATTTTTAGCTTGCAAAATAATCTGTTTATCTTTTTTAAGATAATTAAGTTTATCTTTCGTAAATATATCTAAAATCAACCGATTGGGATCTTCAATTTTACTCCACTTTATTACAAACCTATTTTTATCCAAAGACCCCTTTTCGTTTCCGGAATTTTCAAACACAATTGTTAAAACAACCCGCTCTACTGGTTTATCTTTTTTTTCAATATAAACATTCTTTACCAAATCTATCTCTTTTAACTTGGAAACAATTCCACTTTTTTTAAAATTAGATAAATCCATAGCGGGAAAAGATAATTCCAACTTCATCTGATTTTTATCCATACTCTTTTCAAAATAAAAAGGCTTAGAAAAATCAAACATTATTTGAGTGGAAAACTCTCCATGAGAAACCTCAACCCAATTAAGTTGAGTTTTTTCTTTATTCGAAAACTTAAATAAATTATCAGACAAAGTCCTTACAGTGCCTTTCCCCTGACAATTATAAACCCAAAAACCAAGAATTGTTGCAAATAGTAACAATAGAATAAATTCTTTTTTCATGTCTCCCCCTCCCGACGATTAAAAAGCTTTTACATTAATGGTTATCTTTCCCCGCCGTCCTTGCCTTATAGCATATCCACACTAGCAACGCTCTTTACAATTAGTCAATTATTTCGTTTTTTGATAAAAAAGTGAGGCTGAAAACTGAATAACGAAAAATATATAACTTTGAAGCATTGCAAAATTCATAAAAACAGTTTTGTGTAATAACTTAATAAAACAATAACCTCTCATTCTTTTCCTGTTTATTTTGACATTCAAGTTATAAAAATAATATCATATCGATGTATCATTTTATTTTTCAAAAAGGAGAAAAGTATGAGAATGAATGTGATAAAAGTAAGTATCCTATTTTTATCTTTAACATCCATTAATTGTTTTGCGCAAACACCATCTTTAATATTTCACAATGAAGAATCACAAATAACAATGAATCCCGGCTCAGAAGTAAGAATTGGAGATAATGATCTCGTTCAGGGTTGGAGAGACCTTTCTATTGTTCAACAAACCGGTGGAACGGGTGAAACTTTTGGTTATCCAAGTGGTGTAACAAATTTTGATAATGTTTATATCCCAAAAATTGAACAGATGAATATTCGTCAAGAACAAGAATTATATTCCGGAAATTCATCTGAAGACCAAATGACCTGGTTAAAAAGTGGTTTCAGATTAGCGCCCGAAGCAAGTCTTTACATACAAATACCATTCCCTCTTGCTTGTCCATTCGATCTTCATGGCGGTCTTTTAAAATTAGGAATTGACTGGCACCTATCAACAAGTACCGTAATTTGTCCTCAAGGTGGTGGAGGAAGAGTTCAAGGTAATGGTTATGCTTTAATTCTTGACGGTAATTTGGTAATTCCTCCCGGTGAATATTTAGAATTTATAAATGACACCGCGATTGACGGATTGGGACACGAATTAATTTTATCAGGTAGCGGACAATTAATTGTTGATATGAACACGACACTTTCATTTAGAAATGTGGTTATTAAAAGTTTAAATAATTTCCCAATGCAACCAAGTCTTGTGATGAATGACACAAGCAGTGTTGTTTCATTTCAAAATTGCAAAATCTTGTTGGGCGGAGATTATACATTTACACAAGGTTACATGTTTGTTCATGACGATGTGGTTTTAAGTGGAACATCTCAATTCATTTTTGAATCAAATCAAGATCTTTGGATTAATGACCATTCAACATTTATTGTTGATCTCGGTTGCACATTCTCTTACGCGCCAAGAAATGGATCCCGCGATTCCTTAAAAATGAAAGATCCAACATCCTTTTTATATTTAAATGGAAGCGCGCTTAACGCTCCGGGAAATGTAGTTAATAATGGTCTTGAATTAACAAAAGGATCATTAATTTTGGATAATAAAATTAGTTTACAAAATCTTGATGGAACAAATCCAAACACCATTCAAAATAGAGCAATAACATTTGGTAACGGAACAATATCTGATGATTTAACTATTAATTTACTCGCAAGCGCGCAACTTAATGTTGAAGGATATGTTGATTATCAAAATGTTAATTAATTTTTAGTTTTAATATTTTAGCCCGGATCTTGTTAAAAAGATCCGGGCTTTTCTTATTGCGTTTATTTTTTATCGAGATATATTTCAACATTATGGAAATCCAACAAAATATTTCTTTAAAAAATAAAAACTGGTTCCAAACTGGTGGCAACGCAAAATTTTATTGCGAACCGGCAAATGAAACTGAATTTCAAGAAACCTTAAAGTTTTCACAAGACAAAAATCTAAAAATCTTTGTTTTAGGCTCAGGGGCAAACATTTTAATCAGCGACAATGGTTTTGCCGGTTTAGTTATAAAACCAAATTTAAATAAAATTATTATAAAAGATGAAGTTCTTACCGCTCAAGCCGGAGTAACAATTGAAAACCTCATTAATTATTCACTTGATAATAATTTAATTGGCCTTGAAGAATTTAGCGGTATTCCGGGAACTGTTGGCGGATCAGTTTTTATCAACATTCATTATTTCAATTATTTTTTAAGCGATTTTTTAGTAAGCGCGAAAGTTATAAATAAAAAAACTGAACTCATTAAAACCGTTGACAAAACTTGGTTCCACTTTGGTTATGATAAATCTAAACTTTTTGATAAAGAATATTTTTTAGTAAGCGCGACATTTAAATTAAAAAAAGCTTCTGACCTAGAAATCGCATATTTAAAAGGAAAAAGAGACGAAAGAACAAAACAAAGAAACAATCGTTATCCAACTTCAAACACATGCGGAAGTTTTTTTAGAAACTTTCACGAAAATGAGGTCAATTTAAAAATTAATAATGAAGCAATAACATTTATTGCGTATTATTTAGACAAAATTGGAATTAAAGGAAACCTTTGTGTTGGCAAGGCTTGCGTTTCATATCAACACGCAAACATGATTGTCACACAAAAAGGCGCAACTAGTTCAGATGTAATTAATCTAGCGCAAAAAATGCAACAATTAGTTTTTGAAAACTTTGGAATTATTCCTCAACCGGAATGCCAATTAATTGGTTTTAAAGATTGGCCATTGTTTAAATTTAAATCTCATCATTCAAAATCTTTTGACGATACTCTTTCATTAAATTTGCCATAAAATGAATATTATGAATTGTCGCCAAAGTTAAACCGATAGGTTCATGCGCTTTGAAAAGATGATGAATGTAAGCAAGTGTAAAATTTTTACATGTATAACAAGAACAATCTTTCTCAATCGGTTCAAACTTATCTTTATTCCCACTTTTAAATATTCTAAGTCCGCCGTTTTTGGTAAAAAGCAAACCATGTCGCGCGCAACGGGTCGGATGTGAACTATCAAATGTATCAATTCCGGATGTTACACATTTTTCAACAGAATGAAGATCACCAATTCCTAAAAGATGATTCGGTTTGTTTTCCGGTAAAAGTTTTGGGACATAATCTAAAAGTTCAAACATTTCTTTTCTGTCTTTTCCCACACTTCCACCAATCGCAAAACCATCAAACGGCAAACTTGAAAGATATTCACAACTTTTTTTTCTTAATTCTTTATCAACTCCACCATGAATTACCGCGTACAATGCCTGATTTTTTTTGTTTTTCAGATGCGCGTCTAAAGATCTTTTTTCCCAGCGATGAGTTCTATCTAAAGATTGTTTTAACTTTTTCGGATCAATGTGATATGGAGGAAGCTCATCAAAAGCAACAATAATATCCGCGCCAATTTTTTTTTGAGCTTCAATTGAACTTTCCGGTGTTAATAAAATTTTTGAACCATCTTTATATGATCGAAA
>JAUWHS010000046.1 GCA_030605785.1 bacterium | reverse complement strand
AATTCTTTAACTTTTGGCCCTTGAGTAAGCCAACCGGATTTTAAAACTTTTACAACTTGCCAAATATCGGAAAAAGAAATTGTTTGTTTACCGTATGTGTATTTTTTCATACAAATTTATTTTTTTGTTTTTTCTATTTCGTGTTTCTTTTCTAATTCTATTTCAATTTCTTCAACCGTTGGCAAACTACCCTTCAAGTCTTTGGGCAATGACTCCACAAGTTTTGTTTTGTATCCAGCAATTCCAATTGGCTTGTTGATATCTTTTAGCGCGTACTCTGCTAAAAAATTACTTTTGGTTTTACAAAGAAGTAAACCTATTGTCGGCTTGTCATCCGGATGACGAAGTAAATCATCTACCACTGATAGATAGAAGTTGAGCTTACCTGCATACTCTGGTTTGAACTCTGTATTTTTCAACTCAACAACTACGTAACATCGAAGCTTGGTGTGATAGAACAACAGATCAAGATAGAAATCAGTATCATCTACAACAAGATGCTCCTGCCTACCAACAAAGGCAAATCCTTTGCCAAGCTCAAGAAGGAATTTTTGAATATGATCAATCAATCCCTGTTCAACTTCTCTCTCATTGTATTTATCGCTTAGTGACAAGAAATCAAATAGATATGGATCCTTAAGTGTTTCATGTGCAAAATATGATTGAGGATCAGGAAGAGTGTGTTTAAAGTTGGTGATAGCCTTCCCCGCTCTTTCACATAAACGATTCTTGATATGTTCTTCAAGTGTTATTCGGCTCCAACCCTCTTGTATAGTTTTCTGAGCATACCAGAGTCTGGCCTCAGGATCTTTAACACTCTCAAACAAAATAATGTTGTGCCCCCATGGAATACTAAAAACGGGAAGGGATTCTACTTGTGTCACAGCTTGTGACACAATTTCGTAAGTACGATAAAACGCTTTCATTCTAAAGATATTGCGTTTTGAAAAACCTTTTATACCAGGGAAAGAGCTTCTTATATCCGTTGCCAATCGCTCTACCAGCTTGTCTCCCCAATTGCTTTCTTTTTGTAGATTCAAAATGGTTTTCCCCGTCTCCCAGTAAAACTTGATCAATTCTTTGTTGGCTGCGAGAGCAACCTTAACTCGAGCTTTTAGTATTCGCGTCTTTAGCTCAGCAACAGTTTTAGCATATTCTTTTGCGACTACTTGCAACTCTTCTTTTTTCTTAACCATAATCACCCTTTTTCATGGAATTAAAGCCCATCAACCATTTCTTTCAATTGATTCGCGGTTATCCATTTATCATTTTTTAAATATATTCAGATTTTTATCTGGATTTTCTATTTTGTTTTTAACAAAATCAAATACTTTCTCAAGAGTATCGTCATCATCCTTTAATCCCTTTTTGGACATCTTTAAATCACTGAATGATTTTTTTAACCAATCGTCATGCCCTTGCATATAACACCTTCCCATCCTTTTTTACCTTATGACAAAGAGTCGAAAAATCATTAACTCTTTGCGTAAATTCATCCTTTGTATAAACCAAAAGATCTTTTGGAATTTTTAAATCCCATAAAACTTCTGCTCCAATTTCACTTCGGGTTTGAGGTTTGAGATCAGATTTCTCTACAACAACCAACAAATCAAGATCACTTTCTTTGTCAGGCTTTCCCCAAGCATAAGATCCAAAAAGATATATTGTGATAGGTCTATAAGCATCAACTAATTTTGTTGTAATTTCTTCTATAATTTTATTAGAAATCATATTGCGCATCCTCTAAAGATTTATTGAAAATAAAATTTGTTATAATAATTAATTATTAATTCAAAACTTTATTCTGACAAGATTTTTATAACAAATTGATATTTTGTTATTTCTTTAAAAAAATCCATTGTTTAAAAGACAATAAAAAATACAACATCAAATCCCACTTACCATTTCTTTCAACTGATTCGCGGTTATCCATTTATCATTTTTTCCACTTTGATATTCAAAACCTGGATCAACAAATATTCCCTGTTCTTTATCAAGTGTCGCGCCCCAAAATTTAAAAAACGGTTTTATAACATAATAATCTTTGTACTCAATTGTGTTGCGCGCGTCTTCGTTTGTTATTAGCATTTCATGGATTTTTTCACCGGGACGAATGCCAACCTCTTTTAATTTTAAATTCGGCGCCATTGCTGTGGCTAAATCGGTCATTTTCATCGAAGGAACTTTTTTTACAAAAAGTTCTCCTCCTCTCATTTCTTGCAATGAAAGCAAAACCATTTCAACCGCGTCTTGCAACTTCAACCAAAAACGTGTCATTCGCATATCGGTTATCGGTAATTCTTTTGCGCCATTTTTAATTAATTCTTGAAAATACGGAACTACAGAACCGCGACTGCCTAAAACATTTCCATAACGAACAACACAAAATTTTGTTTTTCTTGTTCCGCAGTACACATTGCCAGCCATAAACAGTTTATCTGAGCAAAGTTTTGTCGCGCCATAAAGATTAATTGGCGCGCATGCTTTATCGGTACTAAGCGCTACAACTTTTGATACATTTCGATCAATTGCCGCGTCAATAATATTTTGCGCGCCCAATACATTTGTTTTAATTGCTTCAAACGGATTGTATTCACAAGAGGGAACCTGTTTTAGCGCCGCGGCGTGAATTACAATATCAATTCCATCAAACGCTCTGTAAAGTCGATCTTTGTCTCTTACGTCTCCTATAAAAAAGCGTAATTTAGAATTATCTTTGAATTCGGGCATGTTAGACATTTCAAATTGTTTAAATTCATCGCGAGACAAAACCACAACTCTTTCAATTTCCGGATAATCACGAAGAATTGTTTTTATAAATTCTTTTCCAAAAGAACCTGTTCCACCTGTAACTAATATTGATTTTCCATTAAGCATTAACCTTCTCCCAATACCAAACATAAACTTTTCTTAAACCATTATCCAAATCAATTTTATGCTTCCAGCCAATTAAGTTTATTTTTGAAACGTCTAAAAGTTTTTTTGGTGTTCCATCCGGTTTTTCTGAATCAAATTTTATTTGTCCTTCAAAACCAACAATATTTTTTATTAATTCTGCCAAGTCTTTGATTGCAATATCAGTCCCGGTTCCAATATTTATAAATTCTCCAATATCTTTGTAAGATTTATTTTGCATCAAAAACAAAACCGCGTCAGACAAATCATCAACAAACATAAATTCGCGATAAGGGTTTCCTGTTCCCCAAATTTGAACATAATCTTTTGTAATTCCAATGGAATCTAAAACATCAATTATTGAATTTATATTTTTAAAATTAATTTTTGAATCCAGATCTAAACCTAAAGAATATGTTTGTAAATCATGAACTAATAAATCATAATTTTTATTTTTTAATAATTTCGCTAAATGAAACTTGCGCAACAAAGTTGGTAAAACATGCGCCGTTTCCAGATTAAAATTATCGTTAGGACCATACATATTTGTTGGCATCACAGAAATGAAATCGGTTCCGTATTGTTCGTTGTAATACCGGCAAAGTTTTATCGCCGCGATTTTTGCGATAGCGTAAGGCTCATTTGTTGGTTCTAAATAATCGGATAAAAGATAATTTTCTTTTAACGGCTGTAAAGCCATTTTTGGGTAGATACAAGATGAACCTAAATTTAAAAGTTTTTTTACTTTAAATTTATAACTTGCGTGAATAACATTTGTCGCGATCATTAAATTGTCATAAATAAATTGTGCGACATAAGTTTTATTGGCTAAGATTCCGCCAACTTTCGCCGCGGCAAGAAAAACGTATTCCGGTTTTTCAAGAGCAAAAAAGTTTTCGACTTGTTGTTGGTTTCTTAGGTCTAATTCTTTAAATGATTTGGTAATAATATTTGAAAAACCGGATTGTTTTAATTTTCTTGTAATCGAAGAACCAACTAAACCATCATGACCGGCAACATAAATTTTGGAGTGTGAATTCATTTTAAAAACCTACAAACTTGTTTCTTGTAATGTTGTTTTATGTTTTGTGTAACCAAAATTTTTCATTTCACAAACATTTATTCCATGACCCACGATACTTAAACCGGCATCCGCCATATCATAATCAAGCATAATTTTTACCAGTTCATCAAATGTAACACGTGGTTCCCAATTTAGTTGTTTTTTCGCCTTTGAAATATCGGCCTGCAACCAAACAACTTCCGTTGGCCTAAAATATTTTGAATCAATTTGAATTATTTGTTGACCCTCTTTAAACGCGTAATCCCATTTTTTATCAAACGATTTAATTAAGCCAACTTCCTCTATCCCTTTTCCGCGCCATTCAATTTCAATATTTAAATAATTAAAAGCGGTGTTCAAAAATTCACGAACACTATAACTTTTTCCTGTTCCGACAACATAATCATCCGGTTTTTCTTGCTGTAACATTAACCACATCATTTCAACGTATTCAGGAGCAAAACCCCAATCTCGTTTCGCGTCTAAATTACCAAGATAAATTTTTTCTTGTTTACCTGCTAAAATACTCGAAATCGCGCGAGTAATTTTTCTTGTAACAAAAGTTGGCCCGCGACGTGGGCTTTCATGATTAAATAAAATTCCATTACACGCGAAAAGATTATAAGCTTCTCGATAATTTACTGTCATCCAATACGCGTAAACTTTTGCCGCGGCATACGGACTTCTTGGGTAAAATTTTGTTTCCTCATTTTGAGGCGGAACTTGCGCGCCAAACATTTCCGAAGATGATGCTTGATAAAATTTTGTTTTATAACCGGTTCTTCTAATCGCGTCTAAAATTCTTGTCGTCCCCAAACCTGTAACATTTCCTGTGTATTCCGGCATCTCAAAAGAGACTTGAACATGTGATTGCGCGCCAAGGTTGTAAATCTCATCAGGTTTAATTTTGTATAAAATATCACTCAAAACACCCGGATCAGAAAGATCACCATAATGTAAAAATAATTTTGATGAATTATGCCGATCAACATAAATGTGATCAATTCGTTGAGTATTAAAACTTGAAGCTCGACGAATTATTCCGTGAACTTCATAACCCTTTGATAACAAAAACTCAGATAAATAAGAACCGTCCTGCCCCGTAATCCCCGTAATTAAAGCTTTCTTCATTTGCTTCCTTTTTTACATTTGAATACCAACCGGTTTAACCTTATCTTTTTGTGTTTCAAAATATTGATAAAAATCAACCTCTCTTACACTTTGATTTTCAACCTTATAAATTCTATCACAACGCTCAACGGTTGATAATCTATGCGCGACTATAATTAAAGTTTTATTTTTTTCAAGTTGATAGATTTCTTCCATGATTTTTTGTTCAGTTTGATTATCAAGAGAAGATGTCGCTTCATCTAAAACTAAAATTTCAGGATCACCGTAAAGAGCTCTTGCGATCGCGATTCGCTGCCTTTGCCCACCGCTAAGCATTACACCGTGTTCACCAACTCGAGATTTAAGCCCATCTTTTTCCATTAAAAAATCATAAATTTTTGCTTGCTTTAAAACTGAAATAAGTTTTTCTTCTTCATACTCACGACCAAAAACAATGTTATCCGCGACACTGCCATCAAAAAGATAAATATTTTGTGGAATATAACCAATCTTACTTCTCCAGGAACAAATATTTTCTCCGGTCAATACATGGCCACCAATTAAAATTTGACCCTCATTTGGTTTGTAAAGTCCCATAATAATATCGGCTATTGTACTTTTACCGGCGCCGCTCTCTCCAACAAACGCGATACTCTTCCCTTTTTGTAATTTTAGGTTGATACCTTTTAAAATTTCTACACCATTTTTATAACTAAATGTTAAATTTCTAAGTTCTATATTGTTTTCAAACGCAACATCTTCTTGCCCCAGACGCTCAACATCATATCCAAGGTATTCTTCTATTGAATCAAGAGAATGTTTCGCGAATAAAAGTTGATTATAACTCGCGAGAATTCTATTCGCGGAAGGTAAAAAGCGATAAAAAGCCATCGCGTACATTGAAAGAATTGGAATTACAAAGGAAGCGTTTTGATAAAAATAAACAACATAAATCATCACTGAAATTAATAAACTAAGAGCGATTGTTTCTAAAATTAATCTAGGTAAAACTTGCAACAATGCGTTAAACGTACTGATACGAACAAACTCTAAACTCATTTTGTGAAATTTCGCAAGTAGACCGTCGGTACTCGCGAAAAGCTTTATAAGTTTAAAATTTCCAAAAGATTCACTAAAAAGACGTGACATCTTAACATTTAAACGCTGACTCTCTTTTCCACCCTCTTCAAGCCTTTTGGAAAATACTTTTAAAATATAAAAAACCATAACA
>JAUWHS010000003.1 GCA_030605785.1 bacterium | reverse complement strand
TGTTGTTCCTTTTTTTCTAGAATTGATGCAAGCCCGTTGATTTGGTTTGTCGGTATTTCAGGGTGTAGGGTTGAGAATGTAAGTAAAAAAATGGCTAAAAAAAGTTTTTTTATATTCATGGTTCTCCTTTTATCTCTTTTTTTTATGTATTTGAAATCATTTCTTGTTCAATATTACCAACTTTGCGTTCATTAAATTCAATTGGTTCAAAATATCTTTTGATATCTAAGGTATTTAGTAAAATTGAATTTTTATCTGTGTTTCCTAAAACGTAAATATTATTGCTTAAAACAATTTGTTTGCTGTCATTTGATAAAAAATCCCCGGTTGCAACATAAATGTTCTTAGGTTTAGAAAGAAGAACCAAAGTTAAAGGATTTATTTTTTTATTGTTTGGAATTGTTTGTTTTTCTGCGCGCCAAAAATACATTCCTTTGTTATTCTGTTTTTTCTCGAATTTATAAATTTCGGTTTTAATATTTTCATTTCCTGTTACATATTCGGCGTGTGAAATTGTATTATCTTTTAATCTAACTAAATTGATTTGGGGGGTAATTGCGACATAAATTTTGGATTCAGTGTGTCTTAAAGGAAAAGAAATTAATCCATCAGGGTTTGAATAATCCATGTAACCCGAATAAAGAGAGATAAAACCATCAAGACTTGGTTTTAAATATTTTTTTAGTTCACGTTTCAATAATTTGTTATTTATTTGTGATGGTGTTTTTGAATTTAAATTATCAATTTTGTTTATAAGCTTTTCTTTAATCGCGTCTTGTTCGACTAAAGTCAGCGCTCTGTTTGACGCGTGCTTTAAATAGATAATTATTCTATTGTCAGGTTTTAAGTTGGTTAGAGTTAAAAAATTAACAATTGTAACTATTATCAATAATATTTTTGTATTTTTCATGATTTTCTCCCCCTTTTATTTAACAAATCTTCAAACTCTTTATAATGAAAGCTAGCAAATATTGAATTTAAAAATCTATTAATGCGTAATTGAGGGACTTATTAATGAAAGAAATCAGACAAAAGGCTCCGGAAAAGGTGTGGGCTGAATTTCAAGAAGAACAAAATTTAACAGATGATCAAATAAAGCAATTTAAAAAATATTATGAAATCTTGGATGAATGGAATAGACAAATTAACTTAACCGCGATAAAAGGTTTATCCGGAACGGTTAGACAGCATTTTGTTGATTCATTGGCTTTGACTAAGTTTAAGGATCTAAAAAAAATAAAAAGCATTGCGGATGTTGGAGCGGGGGCAGGATTTCCGGCAATTCCTTTAAAAATACTTTATCCTCATTTATCTATTTTGTTAATTGAATCAAATCAAAAAAAACAAAATTTTCTACGTGCTTTAATTGAAGAATTAGATTTTAAAAATGTTGAAATTTGTGACTTAGATTGGAGAACTTTTTTACGAACAACGCAAGGTGATATTGATTTATTTGTTAGTCGGGCTGCAATGGATGAAGTTGAATTATGCAGAATGTTCAGAGCCAATTCTGATTACAAAGAAGCAGAACTTGCTTATTGGGTTACTGAGGCTTGGGAACCGGAAGCAAAAGTTGAAAAGTATCTTAAAGATTTAAAAGAATATAAAGTTGGCAAAAAAGTTAGAAAACTTTCTTTTTGGTCAGTTTAGTTTTTTATCTTTCAAATAAAGCTTCAACCGGATTAAGTTGGGATGCCTGGTACGCAGGATAAAAACCAAAAAACAATCCAATTAAAGTTGAGGAAAATAAAGAAAGTAAAATTGATTTTATGGAAATAAAAATTGGCCAGCCGAGAATTTTTCCTATAATCATTGAAGCTGATATTCCAAAAATTATCCCTAAAATTCCACCTAAAAGACAGATAACAATTGATTCAATTATAAATTGATTTTGAATATCTGTGGCAGTGGAGCCGATCGCCATTCGAAGCCCAATTTCTCTTGTTCTTTCTGTAACCGTTACAAGCATTATATTCATAATTCCAATACCGCCGACAAGTAAAGAAATTGATGCGATTACAAGTAATAAAATGTTTAAAATTTTAGACGCGGCTTCTGTTGCTTGCGCGACATCATCTTGAGAGAACAGTGTAAAGTCATCTTCATCTGTTTCACGTAATTTATGTTGTTGCCTTAAAATCGCTCTTGCTTCCGCGGCCGCCTGTTTCATTCGTTCTTTACTTTTTGCTTTCATTATCATCATCGCGAAGTTTTTATTTTTTAGCCCTAATATTTTTCTTTGCATCGTTGTTATTGGAATCATTACCATATCATCTTGATCTCTACCGTCAGGAGATTTTCCTTGCTCACCTAAAATTCCGATAACTTGAAATGGCAGTCTTTTTATTATTATTTTTTTCCCTATTGGATTTTGGCTTTCAAATAATTCGTTTGCGACGGTTATACCTAAAATTGCGACTCGGTTTTTTGATTTTATATCATACGAATTGAATTCTCTTCCTGATGTTATTGTTAAATTTCGAATATCAAACATGTGTTCATTTATTCCGCCAAGCATTGTTTGCCAGTTTTTACTTTGATAAATAATCTTTTTTGTTTTTGGTAGGATTGGAGAAATTTTTTCGATATCGTCACATTCTTCCTGGATTGCTTTTAGATCGCTTTCTTTTAGGGTTAAATTTTCTCCTATTCCTCCTTTCATATTAGCGAATTGTTTCGGTGATCTTCCAAAAACAATAATGAAATTTTGTCCCAGTTTTTTTATGTTTTGTTGTACTTTGTGTTTTGCTCCTTGTCCTATCGACATGACTACAATTATTGCGATAACACCAACAATTATGCCCAAAGTTGTTAGCGTTGATCTTGTTTTATGCCTGCCTAATGCTTGAATAGCCGTAATAGTTAAATATTTAAAAGTCATTTTTTTACCAATCTTAAACTAACGATCAAATAGCGCTTCAATCGGATTTAATTGTGAAGCTTTGTATGCGGGATAAAATCCAAAAAATAGACCAATCGCGGTTGAAGAAAGTAGTGAGAGGAAAATTGATTTAATTGAAATGCTGATTGTCCAACAAAGAACTTTTCCAACAACTATTGATGTAGCGACTCCAAAAAATATCCCCAAAAAACCACCTAATAAACAAATTGTTATTGCTTCCAGTATAAATTGATTTTGAATGTTTTGCGCTGTCGCGCCAATTGCCATTCGTAAACCTATCTCTTTTGTTCTTTCAGCAACTGTTACAAGCATGATATTCATAATTCCAATCCCACCAACAATTAATGAAATTGACGCAATCATAACTAATAATAAATTTAAAATTTTTGAAACTTCATCTGCCGCTTGTGAAACATCGTCTTGTGTAAATAGTGTGAAATCATCTTCCTCCGTTTCACGTAGTTTATGTTTTTGTCGTAAAATTGCTATAACATCTGTACTTGCCTGTTTCATCAGATCTTTATTTTCTGTATTTAATACCATTATTGAAAAGTTTTGATTTTTGCTTCCTAAAATTTTTCTGTGTACTGTTGTTATTGGAGCCAGAATTGTATCATCTTGGTCTCTGCCATCCGGAGTTTTCCCCTGTTCTTCTAATACACCGATAACTTTGAATGGGAAATTTTGAATTCTTACTATTTTTCCAATTGGATTTTTTTCTGCGAATAATTCTTCCGCGACTGTTTTACCAAGAATTAGAACCTTGTTTTTTGATTTTATGTCTTGTTTTGTGAAATTGGTTCCTAAAATTGGTGTTATGTTTCTAATGCTTAAAAGCTTTTCATTTGTTCCGGCAATCATTGTTTTCCAATTGGAACTTTCATAGACGGCCGTTACTGATGTTACAATTATAGGAGCCGCGTTTTTTATATCTTCACATTCTTCAACCACTGCTTCAAAGTCTTCAGGCTTTAAAGTTAAATTTCCAAAACCTTGTCCTCTCATCGCGACCATTCTTTTGGGGGAACCTCCAAATATAACTATGAAATTGGTTCCAAGTTTATTTATCTGGTTTTTTACTTTACTTGTTGCGCCTTCACCAATTGACATTACGGAAATGATTGAAACGATTCCAATTATAATTCCGATAGTTGTTAAAAAAGAACGCATTTTGTGTCTCGCGAATGAACGTAATGCGGTAATTAAAAGGAACTTATACGTCATTGTAGTCCCGGTTTATTTGATCTGAGACTATTTTGCCGTCAACGAGTTCAATTATTCTTTTTGTTTTCATTGCGATTTCAGGTTCATGAGTAACTACAATTACTGTTGTGTTGTTTTTTTTGTTTAGGGTTTTAAAAATATTGATGATAGAATCACCGGTTTGCGTATCCAAATTTCCCGTTGGTTCATCCGCTAAAATAATTGCCGGATTATTGATAAGAGATCGAGCGATCGCGACTCTTTGTTGTTGCCCTCCGGAAAGTTGATAAGGATAATGATTTTTTCTATCGGCAAGTTCTACCATATCTAAAAACTTTGCGGCTTGTTCTTTTGCCTGACGTTCACTTTTTTTTGCATATATCATGGGTAATGCTACGTTATTTAAAGCTGTAAGATCCGGCAGAAGATGGAATTTTTGAAAAACAAAACCGATTTTTTGGTTTCTTATTTTAGCTAATTCATCTCTGTTCGCGGTTGTTACATCTATGTTCGCGATAAAATATTTACCTGTGGTTGGTTTATCAAGACAGCCAAGTAAATGCATGAGCGTTGATTTTCCTGAACCGGAAGTTCCTGTGATGGAAGCAAATTCTCCTTCATTTATTTCTAAATTTATTTCTTTCAAGGCATGTACCTCAACATCACCCATTTGATAAATTTTTATTAAATTTTCTGTTTTTAAAAGCGCCATAATTATTTTCCTATTCCGCCACCGGCTCCTTTAAAAATTTGCATCAACATTTCTTTTTTATCTGTAAAATCAGTTACTTCTGTTATTACATCCGTGGCTTTATCTATGCCACTTATAATTTGTGTATATCTTCCTTCAATCGCGCCGGTTTCAACTTCTTTTTGTTTAAATGTTTCTTCTTCAAATACCCATAAAGTTGGAATTTCTGTTTTTGTGATTTTATCTTTTACTTTTGGTAACATTTGTACATTATATCCCAAAGCTTTCGCGGTTTGCTTTAATGATTCTTTGCTGATTCTAAAAATTTTATTGTGAACAACCATTGTATCATTAGCTTCAAGAACTTTTATGTTTACACTTGTTGTCATTCCCGGTCTTAATCTTAAATTAGGATTTGTTACATCAAGTAGTGTTGCGTATGTAACAACGTTATCTATAATCTCTGCTTTGTATCTTATTTGTCTTACTTTTGCTTTAAATACGTCCCGAGGAAACGCGTCAACTGTAAAAACGGCTTCCTGATTTTCTTTGACAAGGCCAACGTCAGCTTCATCAACCGCGACATTGGCTTCCATTTTACGTAAATCTTTAGCAATAAGAAATAAAACGGTTGCTTGCAACCTGGATGTTATCATTTGTCCGAGATCAACTCTTTTAGAAATAACGATTCCGTTATCGGGAGATTTTATGAATAAGTTGTCATATTCTTTTTGACGCATTTCTAATTCTGCTTCCGCCTGAATTAGTTTTGCTTTGGCAATTTCATATCCTTGTTCGATTTCTTCAAATGTGTTTTTAGATAGCTGACCGGATTTGTATAATTTTTTTTGTCGATTATAAAAAGCGGTTTGATATTTTAAGTATGCTTTGGCTTCTTCGACTACACCTTTAAACCTCTTAACTCCACTATCTCCAATTCCATCATCAAGAATAGTTAAAACCTGATCTTTTTTTACCGTGTCGTTGTCATCAACAAGTATTTTTTCAACTTTTCCCGCGACCAAACTACCAACGGTAATTTCATCTTTTGCTTGCAAGGTTCCTGTCGCGTCAACCCATTGTGTAATATCTTTGATGAGAGGCTTTTCAATTTTGAAATTTATTTGTTGTTGTGAATTTCGTTTTTTTATCAAATAATATGAACCAAATCCGATAATTATTATTAATAAGAGTGAGAGTATTATTTTATTTTTAAAGATGCTTTCGTCCATTTTTTTCTTTCGTTTTATAGTTACTAAATTATTGTTACTCGACTATTTTAACCATATGAATGTTTTTTAACAATAAATAATCTATTTTTCTGAGAGAGCTTCAACGGGATTAAGTTTTGACGCTTTTCTCGCGGGATAGAATCCAAAAATTAATCCAACACCGGTTGTAGTAAGAAATGAGAATAATATGAAATATGGTTTTATTATTACGTTCCATTTTGTAAAAAAACTTGTTACGAATGGGATTATAACTCCAACGAATATTCCTAAAACGCCGCCAATAAAACAAAGTATTATCGCTTCTAATATAAATTGAGAAAGAATAACTTTTTTTGTCGCGCCAAGCGCCATTCTTATTCCAATTTCTTTTGTTCGTTCACTTACTGAAACAAGCATTATGTTCATAACACCAATGCCACCGACAATGAGAGAAATTAAGGCAATTATTAAAAGGAAAATATTTAAAACATTTGATGAGGCGTGCGCGGCTTTTAGCATTGATTGTTGATCATAAATCATAAAATCATCAGGATCATCATCTTTTAATTGACGAGAGAATCGTAAAATTTTTTTTAACTTTCGAACTAGATAAGTCATGCCTTTTGAGCTTTTAGATGAAATTACAATTCCATAAACTTTGTTATTTCTTTTATGAATTATATATTTTTTTAATGAATTAAATGGAATAAAAATATTTAAATTTGGATCATGTATGCCGGAAAAATTTTTAAAATTTTTTAATACCCCAATTACTCTGAATGGAATATTTTTTATTCTTACTATCTTGCCTACCGGGTTTAAAGATCTAAAAAGATCTTTTGCCGCTTTATTTCCCAGAACGACAACTTTTTCTCCTTTTTTTGCTTGCTCTTTTGTAAAATATGATCCTTTTTTTAATTTTCTATTTATAATGCCAAAAATTTCTTCATTACCTCCCTTTATTTCTGTCAAAATATTATTGGTTTCAAAACTGACAATATTTTGCGCGAAAAGAAAAGGAGATATCTTTTTTATTTCTTTACATTGATTTTTGAACATTCTGATATCGGTTGTACGAAGAGCTTGAACTTTTCTCTTTTTTTTATTTTGTATTACTCCTTCTTGAGCCCAGTTTCCGGCATGAAGAAAAATATAATTATCACCGGAAGCTAGAATCTCTTTTTTAATTTTTTCTTCCGCGCCATGACCAATCGCGAGAGTCGCGATAATTGACGCGATTCCAACAATAATTCCAAGAATTGTCAGAAACGAACGCATCTTGTGTCTCTGAAGAGAGCTGAGGGATATTTTAATTATTGTTTTTGGATTCATAGGGTTTACAACCCCTTGCTAAACCAATTTTTATAAATTTTTTCCATATCATCTGATTCATCTACATCAATTATTATTTGATCATGAGGTTTTAGTCCTTTTACAACCTGGTAGCTATTATCATCAGTTATTCCAACTTCGATTGCTTTTTCAATAATTGATTCTTTATTTTTGCACCAAATAAATTTCATTTGATTTTTTTCTAATTTAACTTTTTTTAATTTTTTCTTTTCCGCTTTTTCTAAAGGTTCGAATTTAAGATTTAAAGTTTTTGCCGCGATTTTGAGAGGTTGTGAACTAATTTGAAATGCTTGGTTATTTAATATATCGCATTCTTTTATTTTGTTTATTGTGATTTTAGCGTTTACAGTCATTCCAGGACGCAAGGAGAGGTTTTTATTTTTTACATTGGCAACAGCTTCATAAGTTTGGAGATTACTTTTTTGTTTTGATGAATAACTTATTGTTGAAATTTTTCCTTTAAATTTTCTATTTTGATATGCGTCAACTGTAAATTTTATAATTTGATCTTTATTAATTTTACCGATATCGCTTTCATCGATATCTAATTTAGCTTCCATTTTTGTCAGATCTTTTGCCATTTCAAAAAGTACTGTTGCGTCAAGATCGGTTGTTATTTTCATTCCCTTTGTTATTCCTATTTTTGTAATTATGCCGTCTTCAGGCGCAATTACTTTTGTATTGTTGAATTCAATTTTTTTCTTTTCTAATTCTGCTTTCGCAATTTGTACTTCGGCTTTCGCGGCATTGTAATCGTTTGTAATTTCCTCAAATGCGTCTTTTGAAAGTTGTTTTGTTTGGTAAAGTTTTTTTTGTCGTTCAAAATGATTTGTTATATATGTTAATTGAGAGGTTGCTTTTTTTAATGTTCCTTGCGCGATTTGCACATCAGTATCTCCTTTGCCGTTATCAATTAAAGTTAACAGCTGTCCTTTTTTAACTTTATCTCCTTCCGCGACATAAATATCGATTATTGTTCCGGCAATCAAGCTTCCAATTTTTATATTATCCTTAATTTGTAAGTTCCCGGATGCGTAAATTGTTTGTTGAATGTCTTTTTGTTTTAAAGTTGTTGTTTGAAATGGAAGATTTCTTTTTTTAGAAAAAAAGTATTTATAAATTTTTGGTCCGAGAGCGAAGAGCGCAAAAATAGTGATTAGTAAATATAATAAAGATTTTTTTTTCATAATTAATTTCTTTTCACTTTGTGATTATATTTTTCATCAAGCTTATAAAAAAAGAAATTAATTTACTAGGAATAGTCGAATAAGGAAATTAAAAAGTTCGTTTAAAATTTGTATTTGGCGTTGTCCATTGAGTATATCTTAGTAAATTTTTTTTGCATAAATTTGACCAGTCCCGAAGCCTCGAGTTTATCGAGAGGTCGAGGGACGAAGGTGATTAGCTTCGGGTGAGGTGCTTTGCGCCGTAACCCGTGGTATACAAATTACCAGAAATTTAGCCCCATTTCATGGGGCGATGGGATATGATGGGCTTATTAATTTTTGTTATTATAATTTATTTTTTAAATAATTCCACCGCCCCATGAAATGGGGCTGAACTTATGTCATATTTATTACCACGGGTTACGGTGCAAAGCACCTCACCCGAGGCTAATCACCTTCGCCACTACGTGGCTTGCCAACCAATTTAGAAACTTAACGAATAAATACATAATTAAATCACTTTTTTAATTAAAATTAATTATCGAACAGCCTTTTTAATTTTCTTATTCGACTATTCTTCATGTTGAAAGAAAATAACGATAACTGTTATATCGTCGGATGGAATGTTTTCTTTTTTGTGAAAATCTAAAGCTTGTTTAACTAACAGTTTACTTACGTTGTTATGATTTTTATTTGTTTTTACAATATCCATAACTTCTTGATTTGATAAAATATTCCACAATCCATCAGTTGCTAAAACTAAAAATTCTGTATTCGAATTTAGTTCCCATTCAACAAGTTCCGGGTCAGCAATTACTCCGCATTTTTTAAAATTTTTATCACCAATTCCTCGAGTCGTTTCTAACCTTCCTTTAACTTTTCCGGAAGATATATAACCTTTGTTCTTTGTTATTCTTTCTTTTTCATCTAATAATTTAGGGATGTGTTCTTGTGAAAGAGAAACATATATTCCTGATTGACACATAATAGCTTTACAGTCTCCCGCGTTAGCGATAATAATTTCATTTTTTTCTATTAATGCTATTAATGCTGAACAGCCTTCATTATTATTTAATGTACTCTGACAAAAATCTTTATCGATAATAAAAAAACTATTTTTTATTGTTTGTATTTTATCTGTTTTTAAGATTTCATTGTTCATAATAATTAGGGGTAAATGTTGAGAACAAAAAGTTGAAGCTTGGTTGCCGCAATGTCCATCATAAACTCCGAATATATAACCATCATCATATTGAGACATTGAAAAGCGGTCTTCATTTATTCTGCCCGGTAAAAAGATGTCACGACGATGTATTTCAGGATATGTGTAACAACTCCATTCAAGTTTGGGTTGTAACGTATTTTCCTCAAATTCCAGAGAGTCGTTTCGAGGTAAAGATTTTTTGCTTTCTGAATTATAAAGACAAGGGAAAAGTTTTTTTTTTATTGTTTTCAGTTTTATTGGATAACAATTTTGAAGATTGTTAAAAAGAAAAAAAGTTATTATTGAAACAGTTAGAAATTTCTTCAAGAAGGTATTCCTTTTTAGAAGTTAATTTTTTAACCGTTTAGAACAATAACTTTTTTTTTGGATTTAATAAAGTTTTATTTAATTGCTTCTAATTGTCTTACAAGTAATTCGCCCACGATTTCCATTAGTAGCGTGTGAATAAAGTTTGTTACAAATGTTTCAACAACTTTTTCTTCTTTAGTTTTTATTCCTTCGCATAATGAAAGAATTATGGGTTTTGTAATTGTTCTTATTGTTCTGCGATAAAATCTTCTCTTAACATTTGTTGAAATTATATAATTACTCATTCTTTGAAGAATTAGTTCTGTGATTTGGGCTATTGCTTCTCTTGAAACTTGATCATCTATTCCAGTTTGAGGATTGTATTTTATATATATTTCTTGAAGTTTTTGTGCTAATTCTAAAAAAATAGATTCTTTGCTTTCAATGGCTGAATCAATAAATTCTTTTATATATTTAATTGCCTCTTGATTTTTTTTAATAACTTCATTAGATAAACTATTTGGGTTAGGATTTCCTTCTTTTGAGATGGAATAAAAATTTTCGGCAATTGTTAATATTGCCAAAGCATTAGAGGTTCGTTTTAGTGCTTTGTATTTTGATGATTCTTCGTAAATAACATTTTTTAAAGTTTTAACTACCGGATCTTCTTTGTCTTTAGCAATTGAATTTGCGCTAATGGTTAAAGCTATCGCAAAAAGTAAAATTTTATTTTTATACATAAGAATTCTTTCTTAATTTTTCAAAGCGTCTTCTTGCGCTTTTTCAATTGTTCTTATTAAGCCTTCTCCAATCGTTTCTGACATTGCGTTAATAAGAAGTTCAACTATAAAATTGGTCACAAATCCGTAAGTATTATTTTCTTTTATTAGTTCCTTTGATGCTGCTGTGATGAGAGAGTCGGCAGATGTTCTCAAAATCCTTCTGGTAATTCTTTCGTTTTGAGTAACTTTTATTAATTTATGAGAAATTTTTTTTAGAGTGAAATCAATTAATTCTGAGCCAATCGCTCTTGATATTTCTTCTGATTTTTTTGTGTAGGATATTATTTTTTGTAGGTGTAAAATTAAATCAATTAAAAGGCTGTCATCTACTTCAATTGAAGCGTTGAAACTTTTCTTAATTATATTTGTTATATCTGTAGTTTTTAAATACAGGAATCCGTATACTTTTGCATTTTCATCGTCGCCAAACATCTCTATAATTTCGTCTTTTCCGTCTTTATCCATGGAAGGTATGGTTATTAATGCATTCAAAGCGCCGAAAATCATTGATAGTTTTTTTATTTCTTCTTCATATTCTTTATTTGGATTATTTTTATTTTTTTCTTTTAATTTATTTAAAAGTTCACTAGTTTTCTTTTTTAGAATCTCGAATTTTGAAGGTTGCTCCGTTTTTTGTTTCTTCGATTTTACTATTTGTTCTTTGGGATAAATAAAGTTTAAATTCGTTGTAATTAATGAAAATAAAAAAATTGTACTTAAAAGTTTTTTTGAATACATATTTTACTCCGGTTAGTATTGTTTTTAGAAACGTTCGTAGAAGTTTAGTTTTTTTCTTTTGATTGTCAAATTAGACAGAATAGCTGCATGCAAAATTTAAATTATTTTGTCTAATTGCAGTATTAATTTTAATTGAGAGCCATTCAAATTGTTTTTGTTCCCATAATGTTTTTGTATTTATAAAAGTTGTTTTAGAAATATTTCCTATCTCAAATTCTTGTTTTCGAAGTTCAAATTCATTTTTTGCTTGTTTGTATTCAATAAATTGCGCGTCTTGTTCTTTTTTTGCTTTGGATAATTCGTAATAAGATGTTTCAACTTCAAGCTTTATTTGTTTTGCCGTACTTTCCTTTTCCATCATTGCTTTTAGTTTTTTTGCGTGAAGTTCATTGCTTTTATGAAAATACGCGCCGCCGTCAGAAAAATTCCAACTTACACCAAGACCAACGTTTGACGCTATTTTGTCTAATCGCACAATTGTTCCCTGTGTGCCTCCAACTGTTGATGTTCTTGATATTTCACCATTAATTCCGACAGATGGTAAATATGTATTTTTGTAATAGCGACTGTCTAAATGTTCCTTTTCTATTAACGCCATTAAGGATTTTACTTCAGGTCTGTTTTGTATTGCCGTAATAATATGTTCATTTAAATTTTGTGTCTTAATTTTTGTAGATTCATTCCATTTGAGAGTTGATTTGTTTTCCGGAGAGAAAATTGTTGTATTGGTTAATCGTTCAAGCTCTTTTTGCGCGATATTTTTTTCATCAATATAAAATTTTACAACAGATTCATCTTTTGCGTATTTTGCTTTTTCTATTAACCAATTATTTTTATCAAGTAGGTTTAATTTCTTTTTATGTTTAGCTTCTTTAATATTTTTTTTTGCTGAATTATCTAATGAATCAATAGAGGTTAATTTTTCTTGTTCTAAATACGCGAGTAAAAACGCGTTTTCAACTTGATTTCGAATTTGATTTTTATGAGTATCTTCATCTAATTTTGAAATTAAAGTTCCCTTTTTGGCTATTTTAAATTGATCTATTGGATTAGCGAAACTATAAATTAATTGGGAACCGCGTAATGTTATTTGATTTTGTAAGTTTTTTGTTCCTTTCGCGTAAAAGGAATAATTATTAAGTGATACTTGTGGCCGATATCCCGCTAAAGCTTGCTTTTCGGTATAGTGACTTGCTTGCGTATTGAATTGCAACGCTTTAAGGCTTGAACGAAATTTATAACCCAGTTGCACGGCTTCTTGCATTGTTAATGTTTTTACTTCATTGTTTTCACATTTAGAAATTGAATGTAGAAAAACAATTGAAAAAACAAAGAGCTTAAAAAATTGTTTTTTCATGATATTCCTGTTCCCTTTTAAAATTTGGATTTTTGATAATATTTTTCATTTTTTCAAATAATATTTCAGGTGTTAGTTTATACATACAATTATTATTAACTCCAGAATTTTGAGATTTAGAGTTGTGTGTTTTTTGGTAAAAGTGGGGGCAATCTATTTGAATAGCGTTTTCTATGTTTTCTTTTTTTAAAAACGGGCCATGTTTTTTTGCTAAAGTCGGACCAAAAATAGCAATTGTTTTTACGTTTAAATAATCACCTAAGTGTAAAATACCGGTATCAGGCGCAATCAATAATTCTGATTTTGAAATTAAGTAACCGGTTGTCAATAAATCCCATTTTGGAACAAATAAGATGTTTAAATTTTTTTCTTTTATATATTTGGATAAAAGTTGCGCTTGATTTCCAAAATCTTTTCCAATTAGCGCTATAGTTGTGTTTTGAATTTCATTTTCATCAAGAAGATCCAAAAGTTGTTGCCAACTTTGTGTCGGCCAGTGTTTTGATGGCCATGTTGTGTTTGGAGCAAGTAATAATAATTTTTTAATTCCATTTTTAGTTAACCAAATATTGACAATGTTTTTTTGTCGGTCTGAATAATTTAGATAAAAATCTTTTTGCATGTTATTTATTGTTGGACTAGCATTGTAAGACCTTTTAATTTTTTGTATTGATCCTGAAACAAGGGACAAGTTTTTTTGAATAATATTGGTGTAATTTGGGATTATGTGTTTGTGTGTAAAAAGTGTTGTAATACCGGCGCGCGCGTTCTTTTTATCAAAACCTATTTTTAAACCCTTTAAAAATGAAATAATTACTGA
>JAUWHS010000117.1 GCA_030605785.1 bacterium | reverse complement strand
CGCGTCATACGCGTGACTTGGTTGAGACCAGTCGAACATGACGTAATTTGTTATATCGACAATCGCGTTTATTGGACGAGTATTAATTTTTAAAAGTCGACTTAAAACAAAAATGTCGGTTGGTTTATTTTCAATTGAATTAAAATAAATTCCAGCAAAACGCTTACACGCTTTTTTATCATCAATTTCAATTGATATCGGATTTTGATTATCGGTTTTGGTTTTTTTATCAAAAACCCCGATTTCTTTTTTATTTAAAAATTCAGTTTCAGGTAAAAAAGGTAATTTCATGAACGCCGCGATTTCTCGAGCAAATCCTCGATGTCCCCACATGTCCGGACGGTGCGTAACTGATTTGTTGTCAACATCAAAAATTACATCTTTTGTTTCAAATCTTTTTTTCCATGAACCGTCAAGATCGGAATCTTTTGCGTCAACCGGAGGCAAAATACCATCTTTTTCCACACCAAAATCTTGAACCGTCGCGAAGGTAATTTTTGCGCCTGATTTTTTTAAGATAAAATACAAGTCTTTTTGTTCCGGCAAGCAATAAACGGAAATATCTTGAGCTTTAAGTTTTATCTCTTTTTTCCATTCAGGAATAGAAACAGTAAAAAAATCTTTTTCAATTTTTAGAACTTTACCTAAGGCAAAATCTGTTAAATCAAATTCAACTGTGTAAAAATCATCGATTTCAGCTGTAGTCTGATTAAATTTTTCTACAATTTTATCAACATTTTGTTTTTGCCAATCGGCATCGATATGATCGAAAATCCAAGATAATGAAAGTTTCATAAAGCACCTATTTCATCGAAGCTAGAAAAACCGGGAACCAATACCCTGAAATGATGCCCTAGAAATCAAGATTGGTCAATTTTTTGTTTCCGGTAAACGCTTTAAAAGAAAAAGGCCTGAGTTTCACACCCAAGCCTTTTGTCACAAATTAAGAAAGGCCTGTTTGGCGACGACGTAATACATTCATTAAATACATCAGTCGCATCTTAAAGGCCGAAACATTCATTTACTCTTCGTTTTGCATCGCAACAAAACTAACACGTGAACCGGAAAGAAAATTATTTGAGATCCAAGTGGTGAATACAGCACTTGGTCTGCGGGTTCTAAGGGGTGTCAGATCACACCCCTTAGCTTGCAAAAAACATTTATTTAAAAAGTAATTTAGAAAAAAGACCTGAGTTTTTACGCCCAAGCCTTTTTTTGAATTCAATTTATAATTTTTAATTTATACATTTTTCAGTATTTTTAATTTTTTTTATACACCAATATTCTTTATCTATTTTCAACCAATCAACGGCATTTTTATAAAATTTATCTTCAATTTCAAAATTTAAATAAGATCCGCATTTATCAATCAAAAAATTAAAATATTTATAAAATGTTTCGATGTCGTAAGTCCCGTGTTTTTTCCCTGGAGCATTTGGATATTTTCTTAAAATCCACAACAAAATATCCCGATCTGAATCTTCATCTTGTTCTGTTAATAAATCGAATTGTTTAGTTTCCATAACATGATTAATTAAAATTTCAAAAATTTCAAAATGGCTATCACCTCTCATCGCAACAGTTTTTAATGTGGACATTCTTTCACCATGAATGTCTGCGTCACGAACTAACAAAAATTCAACAACTTCTGTTTTATTATTAAAACAAGCCCAATCCAGAGCCGTATAATCATGACCATCTCTTTTATTTATTTCCGCGTCATTATCTAACAAAAATTTAACTATTTCTAAATGCCCTTCTCCTGCAGCCCAGCTCAACGCCGTTTGACCTTCTTCATCAACCTGATTTACACTTACTCCATTATTAACAAAAGATATTACTTGCTCTAATTTTCCATCAAAAGCAGCTTGTGTTAATTTTGTTTTTTTTCTTTTAATTTTCTCAGATCTTGTTTTATTTCTATCTTCTGTATTTTGATTAGAAACTTTATTTGTAAAATTTTTTCGATTAGTTTTTCGACGTTTTGATTTAGATACAACTTCCCAACCATCATCATTCATGGCTGAAATGTTTGTAGATTGAAAAGCTATAAGTAATTGAAGAGAAAAAAATAATATTTTCTTTGTGTTACAAAATTTATTCATAATAAACCTCTTTTATTTATTTTTTTATAATTTTTTAACCTTTTTTAATATAACTAAAGCTTAACAATAATTTCAAATAGCGCAAAAGGTGGGTACTAGATAAGCCCTTAAATTATCAAGATAGAAATGTTTTAGATTGTATTTTGATTAAAAACTAGGTTTTTTGATATTTTTCCTGCAATTTAAGCAATTTATCACGTAATTGTATTGCAAGTTCAAAATTAAGATTTTCTGCCGCAAACTGCATTTCTCTCTCAATTTGGGGAATAATTATATCAATTTCGGATGGTTTAATTTTTTCAACTTTTTTACCAAATTTAGAGGCTTTCGCAATGTTTTTTTGCAATTTACTTTTGCCCCTGTCCGGCGAAGCAATTCTTTCACTAAGGCTTCGTCGTGCGGAGACGGAACGTTTTACAGTTTCAGGTGTAATTCCATGTTTTTTATTGAATTGAATTTGTAAATTTCTTCGTCTATCCGTTTCATCAATCGCGTCACGCATTGATTTGGTTATTTTATCGGCATAAAAAATAACTTTACTTTCAGTATTTCTGGCAGCTCGACCAATAGTTTGAACTAAAGAACGCGTGTTCCTTAAAAAACCTTCAATATCAGCATCCAAAATCGCGACCAAAGCTACTTCAGGTAAATCTAAACCTTCTCGCAAAAGATTTATTCCGACTAAACAATCAAAAACACCGGTTCTTAGTTTATGTAATAATTCTGTTCTTTGTGGAGTTTTAATATCAGCGTGCATGTAACAAACTTTGATTTTTTTATTTTCTAAATATTGCGCTAAATCTTCAGCCGACTTTTTAGTTAGCACTGTAACAAGAGTTCTGAAACTTTTTTTTGTAGTTTGTTCAATTTCATTAATTAAATGTTCAAGTTGGCCAACTCTACTTACAACTTTAATTGGTGGATCAATAATTCCTGTTGGACGAACAATTTGTTCAACCAATTGATCTGAATTTTTAATTTCGTAGTCACGAGGTGTCGCGGAAACAAAAATCGCGTCCTTAAAATAATTTTCTATTTCTTCAAATTTTAGAGGTCTGTTATCATAAGCGGATGAAAGTCTAAAACCAAAATCAATTAATGATTTTTTTCTGGTTTTGTCTCCTTTGTACATACCTTCAAATTGCGGAATCGCAATGTGAGATTCATCGATAATTAATAAAAAGTCATCATCAAAGAAATCAAGTAAACAATAAGGCGCGCTTCCCGGTTTTCGACCGTCAAAATATCTTGAATAGTTTTCAATTCCGGAACAATAACCGGTTTCTTGTAGCATTTCAATATCATGATTAATTCTGGTAATTAATCTTTCGCGATAAAGAGGGTTTGTTATTTTAGCTGATTCAATTTCCAGATCTTTTTTAATTAATTCAATCGCGCGGTCTTGTTTATCCTGAGTTGTTACAAAGTGCTTCGCCGGAAAAATTAAAACATCATCTAAATTTTTTAATACTTTATTTTCTCTTTTATCAACAAGTTCAAGAGTATCTATCTGATCACCAAAAAGTTCAATTCTCAGGTTATCGGTCATGTACGGCAAGTTAATTGTAATACTACTTCCAACAACTCTAAATGTTCCCGGTTTACTTTCCATGTCGTTGCGATTGTATTGAATAAAAATTAGATCTTGCAAAAGTTTTTTACGCCTGATTTTTTGACCAACTTTAAATTTTAAAGTTAAATTTCGATAGTCAAACGGATTACCCAAAGAATAAATTGCTGAAACGGAAGCGATAATAATTGTATCTTTCCTGTTTATAATTGACGCGGTTGATTCAACTCTTAATCTTTCAATTTCCGTATTAATTTTTGTCTCTTTTGGAATATAAATATCTTGCGCCGGTAAATATGATTCGGGTTGATAATAATCGTAATAACTTACAAAATAACAAACCTTGTTTTCAGGGAAAAACAGAGAAAACTCTTCATAAAGTTGGGCGGCTAAAGTTTTATTTGGACTAAAAATTATGACCGGTTTATTTTGCTTAGCAATAACATTGGCTAAAGTATAGGTTTTTCCTGAACCGGTAACGCCCAAAAGTACCGATTTTCCAGGCCTGCCTTTAATCAACGTTTTTATAGCGTTTGGCTGGTCGCCGGATGGCTTGAACGGAGATTTAAGTTTGAAAAGGCTTTTTTTCGTATTCATGTTAATAGAATACAGTAAAAAAAGGCTTCTTCAAAAGGGTAAACCGATCATCTAATCATTGAAACTTGAATTTGGTGATCTTGGTGATCTTGGTGATTTTGGAATGACCCAATAAGGCATAGGTAAATATGAATAGACTCTTCGTTTCTCTCCATCTTCAGCTACCAGGGCATCAACCTTAGAAAATCGTTGCATAGATTTATTATACTCATTTGATCTATTGAATTGCCATAAAAGATATTTTTTGATTTTAGAACTTTTGATATTTTCAATCCATCGCTTAATTCTGTCTTCATAATCACACCAACTAGCAATATGAGTTTCTAATAAATAAGTGGAGTCATCTGAAAAATCAATCGATGCCACATGATTATCCAATCTTACCTCACCTAAATCCTCAAGAATAAACCAAGAAAAATAATGCCAATTAATGCCATACTTTAAAAAATTATTTGAAACATTATCCACTATAAGATTTTCAACCTCAATAAATAAATCATGAAGTTCTCTATTTAATTTATGAGCTTGAGAATCACCACTATCTTCCATTTTTAATAAGTTATCACCTGCTATCCTCATGCCATCAAGAATCTTTACAAAGACTTGATAAAACATTCTAAGTTCTGACCACCTATTATCCGGATTCGACAAAACGCTTTCGGGGTTTTCACAATTTTCCACGATTCCAACAAGACAATTTCTTTCTTTTTTTAAATAAACAAGTATTGCTCTCGCTTTTCTTTTCCATAATTCCAAATCACCTTCAGTTGATTTCCTCTTTTTTTCAAGCCATTTTTTAAAATTATCAAAACCCAAATCAATACCCAAATTATTAACCCAACAAAGAATCTTTCGAGCTTTTAAGCAAACGAGAAAGTCAATACTTTTATCATCTGTTAAATAAAGACATTCTCCTTGAGCCCCCCTTATCGCGCTAAAACTATCAAATACTTTTATGACCTTTAAAACTTCCAAAATTTTTCTTGAAACCATCCTAAAATCAAACTCTTGAATTTTAAATTTGTCCATATCCAAAACTTTATTTGAGATAGCATTAATTATCTTATCAACTCTATCAAGATCTTGCGGCTCAAAAGCTTCTTGTTTTTTCGTTTCACACAAAATATCAACAATATCTAATGCTTTCGACATAACATCAAGCGCTTGAACAAGGTCTTTAATTTTATCCGAACTATCTTCATAATTAGCAAAAATTTTGGATAAATCAGAATTATATTGCTCTGCTAGCCATAACCAATGTTCTGCTTCATTTTCAAAATTTGTAACATTCAAAAATTTTTTATTGTCTCCAGAAGAAACATTAGAAAACAAACTAAAAGTAAGAACCAAAAACAAAGATTTTGCTTTCATGTCATCCACCTTTTGTCATTAATTTTTTCATCATTAAAACTTAGAACAACAAATAAGTGTATACAAAAAGAAAAATAACGAAGTAAATAGATTTAAAATTTTGAAACTAAGTAACAATTTATCTAAAGGGATTAAAGGCCACCCTCCCTTCCCAAGACGCGCTATTATTT
>JAUWHS010000081.1 GCA_030605785.1 bacterium | reverse complement strand
AAATAATGATGTTTGGTTCTATATTTTGCATAGCCCAACTGTTTACTTTTTTTATCATTTCAGTGTCGAGCCCGCGACCATAACCTTGGTATGCTAAAGATGAATCAGCCATTCTGTCAGAAATTATAACTTTATTTTGTTGCAAAGCCGGAATAATTATTTGTTCAAAATGTTGCGCTCTGTCTGCCGCGAAAAGAAGATATTCAGGTAAATCAGAAGTCATTTTTTTTTCTTCATGCAAAATTTGGCGTAATTTTTGACCGAGTTTTGTTCCTCCCGGTTCTTGCGTTAATAAAGTGTTTTTATTTTGTTCTTCAAAGTTTTGCTTTAAGTTTTTTGCTAAGGTTGTTTTTCCGCAGCCGTCAATTCCTTCAACGGAAATTAAAATACCTTTTGTTTGTTTATTCATTTTTTCTCATTATTTTAACTTTATAACCACAATGTATTTATTGGTACGGCGAATAAATTTTTTCCAAACGGAATGATTTCGTTTCCGTTATATAAAACAATACCGTTAATAAAGGATTCTTTCATTGTTTCTTGTAGGTGTTTTAATCCTTTGAAGTCATCTGCGATTACTGTTTGAGATCCTTTAATTTCTACTCCGACAATGTTGCCTGAATTATCTTCTAAAATAATATCGACTTCAAGTCCCGTTTGAGTTCTATAATGATATACATCAATATTTAGTTTATTCCATGAAGCCTGTTTTAAAAGTTCCATTACAACAAAATTTTCTAAAACTTTGCCAAATATTTGTGGATCTGTAGATAATTTATTTTGATTGATTTTTAATAAATGTAATAAAATTCCTGTATCGTTCAGATAAATTTTTGGTGATTTTACCAATCTTTTACCTGCGTTTTTGTGCCATGGTTTTAGTAAAACAACCATAAAAAGAGTTTGGAATAAAGATATGTATCTTTGTAGAGAAGTATTTGCAATATGGCTGGATCTTGACAGTTCTGAGGTATTTAACAAACCACCAACTCTGGTAGCTATTAAATGTAAAAGATTTGGAAGTTGTGTTAAACCTTCTATTCTAGATAAATCTTTAACATCTCTTTGTAATATTGTAGTTAAGTAAGATGAGAACCATTCATAACAATCTTCATAATCAAAATTTTGAACAGAAGGATAGCCTCCAATTATTAATTTTTTCAAAAATGATTGTTGTGGACTAGTTTTTAAATTTGAAATTTTATTAAAAAAAATATTATCAATAAAAGTTTCTTTTTTATTTTCCAGCTCTCCTTGTGAAAATGGATATAGATTTATAATATCCATTCTTCCCGCAAGAGAATCACTTAGTTGTGGAAGCATTAATGGATTGGCTGAGCCTGTAAGGGCAAAGATTCCGGGTTCTCTATTTTCATCAACAAATTTTTTTATAGATAAAAATAATTCAGGAACTCTTTGTACTTCATCAAAAATTACAGGTTTTTTTATTGCTGAGATGAAACTTATGGGATCGCTTTTTGCCGCATGAATATATTTTATATTGTCAAACGTTATATATGAATAATTTTGCTTTTCATACAAGTGTTTCATTAGCGTTGTTTTACCTGTTTGTCTTGCGCCGTTTAGTAAGACAACAGGGCTTCGATTCAGAGCCTTTTTTAACTTTTCAGTTATGTTTCTTGTTACAAACTTTTTTTTACCCATCTTTTACCTTTTTTAATTAGAAAATTAAATTTTTCGTATGTTTTTAACCGGTTGATGGTTGAAATTTTACCATCAAGTGGGTAATTTTACAATGAAAGATATAAAATTATAACGTTTTTTGTTGTTTTTGGAGTATTTGGATGTTTTCGGTGTTATTCATTTGTTGTAAATTACAAGCTTCTTTTAAAGTTTCACAAACATATAAAACTTCTTCCCGGGTTAATTCAGGCCAAACGGGAAGAGCCAAAATTGATTTTGTTAGTTTATCCGCAATTGGACAGTCCGTTTTTAAGCGTTTATCGGTGTTTAAAAAATTTATCGATGGCAAAGTTTCAGGATAAAAAACTCTTGTATCGACACCTTTATCAGAAAGTTCTTTTTGTAGTTTGTCTCTAAAGATGATGCCGTTTTGGTCTATTGCTTGAATACAATATTGGTGATAAACGTGAGTTCCAATTATCTCTTTTGGTAAAACTATGTTTTTTAGTTGCGCGAATTCTTTGTTATAAGTTTTCGCGATGCTTTGTCTTTGTTTTGTGTAGGTATCAAGAGAGTTTAGTTTTTCAATTAACATTGCCGCATGAATTCCGTCAAACCTGCTGTTTCTTCCCAAACATTCATAATGATAATGAGAAGATCTTCCGTGATTTCTTAATTTATATATTTTACTTGCTAATTCGGGATCATTTGTCGCGCAGCAACCACCATCACCGAAAACACCTAAATTTTTTGTTGGATAAAAAGAAAAACACGCGATATCACCAAAAGTTCCGGCCATACTTTTATTAATTTGCGATCCAATTGCCTGGCATGCGTCTTCAATAATCCACAAATTCCATTTGTCGCAAATATCTTTTATTTTTTTGTAATTTGCGCATTGTCCAAAAATATCAACAGTTAAAATTCCTGTTACTTTGTAGGCGGTTTTATTATGAAATGTTGTTCCATTTTTTATAGAACAATTTTGTTTTAACCAGTTTTCTATTTTATTTTCATCAATGTTAAAAGTTTTATTGTCAATATCGATAAAAACCGGATGCGCGTTATGTGATACGATTTCACTTGAAGACGCGATAAAAGAAAATGGAGTTGTTAAAACGATATCGTTTTTTTCTATACCAATTGCTTTTAGCGCAAGCCATAAAGCGTCGGTTCCGCTATTGCAT
>JAUWHS010000047.1 GCA_030605785.1 bacterium | reverse complement strand
CAATAATTTCGCCGTGAAATATTTTTGCTTCTGCGTCATAAGCAACTTCGCCTAAATATCCTTTATATTTCATCATTTTTTTATCCTCGCATTTTCTAAAAATAGTCAAATAAGGAAATTAATTTTATAAATATGTGTATTTGTAAGTTGGTATTTAATACCATTGGCAAGCCCATGAAATGGGCGACAGTTTTTAGCCTCGGGTGTAGGAGCGTAAGCGACGTAACCCGTGGTTAAAAGATTACCATCAACACCCCAAGCCCCGGAAGGGGCGGCAGAATTAAATTAATTATATAAAAATTTATGTGTCGTACCCTGCGGGCACTAAAACTGTGGTGTTAATTTGTTTACCACGGGTTACGTCGCCTACGCTCCTACACCCGAGGCTAATAAAAGTCGCCCTTACAGGGCTTGTCAAAGATATTATTAAGTTAACGTATATTATCAAAGACAAATTTTGCCTTTTTTAATTTCCTTATTCAGCTAAAAATCTACGCACTAAAATCAGAGTACCTTTATTCGCTTCTTAATTTAAATACTTTTTGAAGAAAAAATGGTTTTGGAGTATCTTTTGTTTTAATCTTTCAAGAAAGTTTTAATTGGCTATGAATAAAATGCCTAAAAAAAAGATTTTATACATTCATCACGGCAAAGGGATTGGTGGCGCGCCGTTAAGCTTGCTTTATTTAATTGAAAATTTAGATAAACAAAAATATCATCCAATTGTTCTATTCTTACATCATTCAGAAGTTGTTGATCTTTATAAATCAAAAGGCATCGAAGTTATTGATCCGATAAATGAGCATGATTTTCCACATACAAAGATTTGGTGGTTGCGTTGGTATCATTTTCCATTTTTTTTAAAAATTTTATGGTCTACGTTTAAAACTTTGTTTTTTGTCGCGCCTTTTTGGTTGAAAAAAATAAAGCCGGATTTAATTCATTTAAATACAAGTTCATTAATTGCTTGGGGAAAAGCCGCGAATAAATTAAAAATTCCTGTTATTTGGCACATTCGTGAACCGTTGGCAACCGGTTATTTTGGAATAAGAAAAAAAATAGTTCAAAAATGTGTTTCAAAATACGCGACAAAAATTTTGCCGATTTGCAAAAATGATTCAAAACCCTGGGAATTAAATTCTAAGACAAATGTTGTTTACAACGCCGTTGATTTGAATTTGTTTGACTTCAAAATACCAGGTAAAAATATTATTACTCCTAAGATTTTATTTCTAGGCGGGTTATCGCAAGAAAAGGGAACGCTTCTTATTTTTAAAGTTTTTGAAAAATTGTTACAAACTTTACCGGACGCGAAATTAATTGTCGCCGGTTATTTTTATGTTCAAAAAAATTCCGGGATTAAAAAGTTTTTACCGGCTCAAAAATTTAAAAAAGAAGTAAATGATATTTTGAAGGACATAAAAAGTAATATTGTTTTTCTTGGTCCGATAAAAAATGTGCCGGAAATTATGGCAGAATGTGATGTATTAGTTTTTCCCGCGACGGTTGGACATTTCGCGAGACCGGTAATTGAAGCGTCTTGTATGGGCAAACCGGTTGTAGCTTCAAACTTACCACCCTTGAATGAATTAGTGATTGATGGTAAAACTGGTTTCTTGGTTGATATAAGCGATATTGATTTGTGGGTTGATAAATTAAAACTTTTATTAACTGACAAAAATTTAAATAAAAAAATGGGTCAGACAGGATTTGATTTCGCGACTAAAAAGTTTGATGTTAAATCGCAAATTCAAATAATTGAAAAAATTTATTCCGGAGTTTTAGGTGAGTTGCATGGAGAAGGAAAAATTAAAGGAGGAAGTAAAACAACATTGGAATAAAGCGTCTTGTGGTACAGAGTTTATTAATGAAGAAAAATTTTCAAAAAAGTATTTTGATAGTATTGAAAATTTTAGGTACAAAATAGAGCCTGAAATTTTTTCTTTCGCGCAGTTTTCGCGTTTTCATAATAAAAAAGTTTTAGAAGTTGGTGTTGGCGCCGGTACTGATTTTTTACAATGGGCTAGATCGGGCGCGATCGCGCATGGAATTGATTTAACAAATGAATCAATTGAAAATGTAAAAAACAGATTAAATATTTACGGTCTAAAATGCGCGGATCTAAAAGTCGCGGACGCGGAAAGCTTACCTTATGAAAATGATTTTTTCGATTTAGTTTATTCCTGGGGTGTAATTCATCATTCGCCTGATACCTTTAAATGTTTAAAAGAAATTATCAGAGTTACAAAACCGGGTGGCAAAATAAAACTAATGATTTATAATCGCCATTCACTTTTTGCTTTTTACCGTTGGTTAATCGCGGCTCTGTTTAAAGGAAAACCGTTTAGAAGTTTTAAAAATGTTTTGTTTTATGATCAGGAAAGCTTGGGGACAAAAGCTTACACATTTAAAGAAATAAAAAAAATGTTAAAAGAGCTCCCCGTTAAAACTAAAAATATTAAAGCAACAGTTTCTAGTCACGATTTACTTTATTACAAATCTAAACAAGTAAAATTTATCGCTTATCTTTTCGCGTGTCTTTTTGGTTGGAACAGAGTTGGCTGGTTTCTGACAATCGAACTTGAAAAAATGGAGAATAAATGATTGATGTTATCTCCAAGTTAAGACGAGTTTTAAATAAAAGAGAAAAAAAAGCATTCTTTTTATTATTATTTGTTTCCGTTTTTATCTCTTTTTTAGAAACATTCAGTATTTCTTTGGTGATGGCTTTTGCTTCAGTAGTAACTAATTTTAATATTGTTAACAGTAACAAGTATTTTAATTATGTTTATACATTGTCCGGAGCAAAAAATCCGGCAAGCTTTGTAATATTAATTGGCTTGTTGCTTATTGGTTTTTATATTGTTCGTTTTATTTTAACAACTTTATATATGTACGGATTAAGTAAGTTTTCTCAGGGGCGGTTTCATGTTTTAGCAAATAGATTTTTTAATGATTATTTAAAATTTAATTATAAGGATTTTGTAATAAACCATTCATCAAAAATAGGTAAAGTTATTTTCTCTGACACAGTTAATATGACACATGTTATGACTTGTTTACTCGCGATGTTGTCTGAAGGTTTAACTGTGTTATTCATTTACGCGACATTGCTTTATGTGAATGTAAAAATGACTTTGGTTATGACTGTTTTTTTACTTGTTATGGTTTTTTATATTTTAAAAGTATTTTCCAAAAGGCTTGAAGAGGGTGGAAAAGAGAGTCAGCGTTTAAATGTTAAGATGTCACGTCTTTTTAGTGAATCTTTTGGAAATTTTAAACTTATAAAGCTTTTCGCGAG
>JAUWHS010000061.1 GCA_030605785.1 bacterium | reverse complement strand
ATTCGTATGGGCTTTTCTTTAATTTATGGAAGAAAAATTTGCGCGGGTTACGGTTTAACTGAGGCTGCTCCGGTTGTTGCTTTAAATGAAATAAATGATGAACAACCAACAGATGTTGTTGGGTTTCCTTTTGTTGGTATGCAATGTGATATTCGAGACTTGCAGGGAAAATCTTTAGGCGTTGGAAAAACAGGGAACTTGTGGCTTAAGGGTGATAATATAATGCTTGGTTATTATAATGCGCCGGAAACAACATCCAAGGTATTACAAGATGGGTGGTTAAATACAGGAGATCTCGGAGTAATTTATAAAGATGGCCGTCTTGCGATTACCGGAAGAAGTAAAGATTTAATTATTCATAAAGGCTTTAATATTTATCCACAAGAAATAGAAAACATTTTAATGTCTCATCCTTCTGTTTTTAAAGCTGCGGTCGTTGGGGTTCAAGAAGATTCCAGTGGTCAGGTTCCTATTGCTTATGTCGCGGTTAAAGATAAAAAAGAAATAGAAAAACACTTGAGAGATTTGTGTTCTCAAAATTTAGCTTCTTATAAAATTCCGCGCAAATTTATTTGCTTAGATGATTTACCAATGAGCGCGACGGGAAAAGTTGACAAAAAACAATTAAAACAATAATTAATTTTTTAGGAGTTTATTGGCTATGCATGAGGTTTACCTCTATTTAGTATTCTTTTTTGTATCATTGTTTTTTGCCGGTTTATTTGCGTTTTTAGAAACATCTTTTACTGCGTTGCGTCTATTTAAACTAAAAGAGTTCCAAGTTAGTTTTTCAAAATATAAAAAACTTTTTAAGTCGTGGGAAGAAAATCCGCAAAGGATTTTAATTACAATTTTAATCGCGAATAATTTTGCGCATGTTCTCGCGTCCGTTTTAATTACAGAAGTAATGCAAAAACTTTTGGGTAATTTTGGCTTAGCCGTTGGTGTGCCAATCGCGACAGTAATGATTTTAATTTTTGGAGAAATATTACCAAAGAGTTTAGCTAAAACACAGCATGAAAGATTGTTTCATTCAGCATTATTTCTTGTGAATTTTTTATATAAACTATTTTATCCGTTTGTTTCAGTTTTAATTTCTTTAGCTAAAATGTTTTTCGCGTATCTTGGAAAACCGAATTTACTTGATAATAATGAAACTGTTTCTGAAAAAGAAATTGAATTTTTAATTGATTACAGTGATGAAAAGGGAATTATTGAAACTGAAAAGTCCGAAATGCTTCAAAATGTTTTTGAACTGGGTCAAACATTGGTTAAAGAAATCATGATCCCGACAACAGATATGAAAATGATTAATGTTGAAGTTGATCAAAACGAGGCAATGGAAGTTTTTTCTAAATATCGTTTTTCACGCTTGCCTATTTACAAAGAAAAAGAAGAAAATATTATTGGAATAATTCATCAAAAAGATATTTTTGAATTAATTTATAAAAATCAAAAAAAACCTTTAAAGGATTTAGTTCGTCCTGTTTTATTTGTTCCTGAAACAAAAATAATTAATCAATTACTAAGTGAGTTTTTGAAAAAGGGTAGACACATGGCAATTGTCATTGATGAATATGGCGCTGTTGCGGGTCTTGTAACATTAGAGGATGTTATTGAACAACTTGTTGGTCAAATTAGAGATGAACATGAGAAGGTTCGAACGGAAATTGTTCCTCTGGAGCAAGGTGGTTGGATAATTGACGCGGGAATAAGCTTAGAAGAAGTTGAAGACTTATTGTTAGGTGTTAAATTTAAAGTTGAAGAATCAATCACATTAGGCGGTTTTATGACTGAACAATTACAACATTTACCGCAAAATGGTGAAAAGTTTTCTTATCAGGGTTATTGCTTCAAAGTTCACAATTCAACTCCAAGAAGAGTGCTACAAGTTTTAGTAACAAAAGAAGAATCCAAATCTGAAAATTCTGAATAAAATATTTATTTTTTAACGATTCGGACAAATCAGGGAATCAATTCCCTGATTTGTCCGAATCGTTATTATTGCTTGATTGAGTGCCTTATTTAACTTGCCCTAAGTTTTGAATTGTTCTAAAAAATTAATTTATTTTTAAATTTCTCATTTTATACAAAATCACGCCAATTCCTAAAATTATTAAAAATGGTAAAAGAAATTTTATTCCATCTTTTAATAGATTTTGTGTACAAATAAAAAGTAAATAAAGACTACTAATTATTGATAAAATTCCAATAAATAAATTCTTTATATTTTTAAATTTATATATTGCTAAGAAGGATAATGTAACTAATAGATAGGTTATGATAGCGCCAAAATCACTCATTGAAATCAAAGAAGATGCGCGTTGCGTGATTAATAAAAAAACTATTACCAATATTCCTTGAGTTATTATCGCGATATGCGGAACTTTATTTTTATTTAACTTTACTAATTTATCTGAAAATAAAATTTGTTTTTCATTGGCGATAGCGTAAAGATTCCAATTGTTTGTATAAAACATGGAATAAAAACCACCGAGAAAAGATGAGATTATCGCGAAATCAATTATTTTATTTCCAAAGAAAATAAGAAAATTATTTGATGTAAGTTTTGGTAGAATTCCCAAAAATGGAGCGCTTGGACTTGCTCCAAAAATTCCTAAAATACTAAATTGCATTAAGGAATAAAGAAGCATAATTAAAAAAAATGAAATTAAAATAGCTTTACTTGTATTTTTTTTACCATTTTCAATTTGATGTCCAATCGAGCAACAAGCCGCAAATCCAAAATAGGCAAATAAAACAAGAGGAACAGTATCAACAAAACCTGAATATTGCATCGGTGTTGCGCTAACATTATTAAATGAAAATAAAAAAAATGAAGATAGTAAAATAGCAAGTATTGGAATTGCTTTAAGACTTGTAAAAGCAACTTGCATTTTTTCTAGAAAATTTATATTTAATAAATTTAACATTGTAAAGATGGCAATAAAAAAAATATCCATCGCCAAAATATTTGTTGTTTTAAGAATTGATCCGTCAAAAAAAACGTTAATTTTTTCAGAAAATTTGTGAATTATAATCGCGTTTCCCGCAATGCTTCCTATGTAATAACCCCAACCACTTAAAAAGCCCCAAAAATCACCTAAGTGTTTTTTACTGTAAACATAAAGGCCTCCGGCATGTGGATATAATTTTGAAAGTTGAGAAAGTACTAAAATTAAAGGAAGCAGGGTTAAGCCAAATAGTATCCAGGTTAGTGGCGCGAATTTACCATTTTTTATCGCGATATCCTTTGCTCCAATAAAAAACGCGCTACCCACAATTATATTTATATTTATAAGTATGGCTGTTGTTAAACTAATTTTATTTTTAATCATTATTTTATCCTAGTTTGAAACAATGTTTGAATATATATTCTGAAACAAGTTCAGAATAACAAAAATTTGATTTGTTCTATTGTGAAGAAGGAATTATTTATTCCCGTTTTTTAACATTAGCCGTTGCCGTCTTCTGGTTTCCATTTTAAACATAATTAAACCGATGATAATCATTATTATTAACGGAGAAATATATTTTAGACGTACAATATTATTTGTTCCAAGATTAATCCAGTTGTAAGCAATTAATATTCCGCTGGATATAAAAGCAATAATTGTCATTGTAAGTTGTCGATAATTTTTCTTTTTTAACTGAATGGTAAATAAAGAAATAATTGTTATTAAAAAGGCTGTGATAAGTCCTGTGTTACAAATAGATGTAAGAATTATTTTGTTGTTTACAAAAGCTAAAATAAGAAATATTAATACACCTTTTATTACAAGAGCATTTAAAGGACGACCATTTTTTGTTGATTTGCCAATAACCGAGGAAAAAATTAAATAACCTTCTTTTGCTAAGTTTTGGAAAATACTTGAATTAGAAATGAATACTCCAAACGCGGCGCTTAAATATGCTGTCGCGATAACCGAAGAAAGAAACGCGTTAAGTAAATTTAAAATTATTGGTGATTTTATATTTAAATAATAAACAAAGGCCGGAACACCATAGTTTGCCAGATTTTGTGAACCCATGATATTTAATAAACCAAAGTGGAAAATTGTATAAACTATAGTGACGGTGAAAAACGCGGATAATATCGCAACCGTCGCGCTTTTTACACCACCTTTAATTGAACCTATTATATTTGTGCATGCTTCAAATCCCCAATAACCAAATAACGCAAAAGGTAGTGTGTATTTTACAACACTTATGTTGCTAATATTTAATTGTAGCTCCGGGTTCCAATAAAAAGGAATAAGTATTATTACAAATATAATTGGGAGTAATTTAAATATTGTAAGTGAATTTTGAACTTTACTAATTGTTTTAATGCTAAGAACACCTAACGATGTAAGAAAACTTATAACTATCGCGTAAAAAAGTATTGGATGATTATTGACAAAATTTAATTTAAATTGTGTATGTAAAACTTCAGATAATCCAACCATTTGAATTGGTATTGCGCATAAAAATCCCAGGAAATAAGACCAGCCACTAATAAATGTTAACGTTGCGCCCAGAGATTTACTGAAACTAAAAAAACTTGTCGCTTCCGGATAATGTTTTGAAACTTGAATAACGCTCCAAACAACAGGGAAAAACAATAACGCGATAGCTACCCATCCAAGAAAACTGAGGTTGCCACCTTTTGCTGCCATCATACTTGGTCCGATGAATATTGCCGCTCCTATCATAATGTTCATATTCATCATTGTCGCGGCAAAGATAGATATTTTGTTTTGATCCTGCATTTTACCTCTTTTAGTTTCAGAGTTTTGTGTTTTATATAAGATAATAAGAGTTTTGTGTTTTATTAAGATTATATAAGTATATAAAGCCTATCTTTAATGGCAAATGTTCGTCCATATAAAGGTTCTTTCCTTGCAAAATTGATTATGTATGATACGATTTATCAATCATGATTATTTTATTGTGATAAATGGAATTGTCGTTTTATATATAGTTTTTAGGAAAGGTTCGAAGTTTATGAATATTTTAAAGATTGCTTCAAAGCTAGGGTTGCCTTTGGTTTTAGTTGTATTTCTTTTTGGGTGTGACTTTTTAAAAATTGATAAAAAAGTTCCTGCTAAAGAAAAAGACATTTCAGTTTCTGCCGGATCCGGTGTAACGCTTTTAAATATTAATGGAAAACCTGTTTTAAAAGAATCAGATTATGTTGGTTTTTTAAATCAAATGATGCAAGCAAATCCATATTTTAGAGGCGCCGGTCCTGAGATGCTTCCTGCCGCTGTTAAGCGTAAATTCTTTGATGAATTAATTAAGCAGGAACTTATTGTTTCTTGGGCTGAGAAAAATAATGTTGAAAATAGCTCGGAATTTAAAAAATCTTATGATGAAATCATGAGACTCGCAAAACGTTCTTTATTGATTCAACAGTTTGAAAAACAAATTCTTGATAACATTAAAATTACCGATAAAGATATAAATAATGAATTTAGTATGAATAAAGATAAATTCATAAAAATTGCCGGCGGATCATTAGTTTCCGGTATTGAATTTAATAACCCGGAAAAAGCAACTGAGTTTTATGATAAAGTTCAGAACGTAAAAACTGTTGAAGCTTTTGAAAAAGCGGCTAAAAAAGAAAATGAGGATAGTTTTAAAGACTTTGGTCGTGTAGGAAGTAAACCCGCGGGTGGACAACAAATGCCAATGGATGATGTTCCTTCTATGATTAGAAATAAAGTTTCTTTGCTCGTAAAACTTCCGGTTGTTGAGAAGGTTAAAGTTGGTAGAGTTACTTGGGTTTTTTATGTTTCTGATAAAAAAGATGATGTCTTTTTTGAACTTGGTGAAATTAAACCTCAAATTGAAATGATGCTTAAAAACGCTAAATTTAGAGATGAAGTTGAAAGTAAAGTAGAAGGTCTAAAGAAAGATTTCACAATTTCAGTTAATGAAGATTACTTTAAAAAGATGGAACAAAAAGAATCGGCAACAAAAGAAGCTGAAAAAGAAGAACCTGCAATTTTAAAAAAAGAAAAAGTAAAAGGTAAAAGCATCAAAACCGCGGTGTAATTAAATCTGGCTTTTTAAATATTATTGTTTAAAACTGAGGGACAAGTGTAAAAAACTTGTCCTCAATTAATTTTTTCTTTTATTGATAATACATTACCATTTAATATATTTGTTTGTGTAAGTGTTTATTCATTGATTGTTGGAGGCAGTTTTTTATGATAACCCCTGAAATAATTGAAGAAGTAAAGTTAAGATTAATTAATGTTTACAATCCATTGGAGATATATCTTTTTGGGTCTTATGCATGGGGTGATCCGACAGAAGATAGTGATCTGGATCTTTTAGTGGTAGTTCTTTGTTCAGATGAAAAAATGCACAAAAGATCTTTGCCCGCGTCTCTTGCTTTAATCGATATGAAAATACCTAAAGATGTTGTGGTTTATACAAAAGAGGAATTTGATAAGGTTTCGCGAGATATTACAAGTTTGATGCATAAAATAAGAAAAGAGGGGAAAAGGATTTATGCGAAGGCATGACATTTGGCTGTCTAAAGCCGAACGTGATTTAAAATCTGCTTTTAAGGCTGCGCAAAGTAATGATTATGATGATGATACTTTGGACGCGGCTGTTTTTCATGCTCAGCAATGTATTGAAAAAGCTTTAAAAGCTTTTCTTGTGTACAAAAAACAACCATTGAAAAAAACTCATGACCTAGAATTTCTGCTTAAAGTTTGTAGTGATATTGATAGTGAGTTTATGTCTTTATTTGTTTATATTGTAAATTTAGATCCATATTATTTTGAATTTAGATATCCAACAGAATGCGCTGATTATGATGTTCAACCATCAACGGAGGAAACATTAAAGGCTTTAAATGATGCTAAAATTGCTTTTGAGTTTATAAAGAACAAAATTGTTTCAGTTAATAAACCTAATTAAATCTGGCTTTTTAAATATTATTGTTTAAAATTGAGGGCAAGTGTAAAAAACTTGTCCTCAATTACTTTATAGGGTTTTGTAACTATGAAAAGAAATTTATTCATTTTTTCAATTATTATTTTTTCTTTAAATTCAAATTTATTCGCGAGAACGCTTGTTGATAAAGTTGTCGCGAGAGTTAATGGCGCAAATATTTTAAAATCAGAGTTGGATAAACCACGAATTGGTAACAATGGAAAGCCATATTCTCTTGATGATTTAATAATGGAAGAAGTTTTATTTCAAAAGGCTGCTGATCCGCAAAATCCAATTTTACCAACACAGGCGGAAATTGACAGACAAATTACAACAATAAAAATTTCCAATGGCTTACAAAATATGCCGGAAGAAGAATTTGAAAACCAATTAAAGGGTGAGGGGTTTTCCATACAAGAATACAAAAATCAGATGGGACGAATTCTCGCGAGTGAAAAAATAAAACATTTAGAAATAAATGAAAAAATTGTTGTTACTTCTCAGCAGGTCGAAGATTATTGCAAAAAAAATCCTGAATATTCAAAAGAATCATGTTGGATAAAAATAGCGGATGTTCCAGCGAATATGGAAAACAAAAAATTAGATAAAGACAAATTACTTTGGGATGATATTGGTTGGATGAGCAGGAAAGATATTTCAAAGGATTTAGCTTTTGTTTTTGATATGAAAAAGGACGAAATTTCAAAGCCGGTTAAAAGAGATGGCCAATTACAGGTGGTTTGGGTTATTGATAGAAAAGTTAGAAGATTAAAAACTTTAGAAGAGCGTTATATTGATATTGAACGTTATTTGCAAAATGAAAAACGTGAAAAATTAGAACGTGAGTTTGAAGGTAACGCAAAAAAAGACGCGACAATTGTTTACTTATAAATTAAAATTATTATAAACAGAACCGGCCGCGAATTATTCGTGGCCGGTTCTGTTTTGCAAAGTTCTTTAAAGATTTTTTAAGAATAAAACTTTTCAATTAATTTTGGTAAATCGCTTTTATGTTTTTCACCTTTTTTAATTTTATCTAAAATTTCGTAAGGCGTGAGCCAATAATAACCGACAAATTCTTCTTTGTTGTAGTCCGGAGTATGTTCATATTCTATTTCGTAAACAGTTTGAAATGCGGATACTCCATCGACATATGGATTTAAGTGACCTAAAATTTTATAGTTTATTTTGTATAAATCAAGATTGGCTTCCTCTTTTAGTTCGCGTTCAAAAGCTTGTAAATAAGTTTCACCACTTTTAACATGACCGGCAACGCTTGAGTCTAAACAAAGAGGAAATAATTTTTTTGTTTCAATTCTTCGTGGTATCCAGATTTTACCTAATTTATTTTTTATAAATACATTGACCGCGCGAAAGTTTGGAGAATTTTCAGCGTAAATTTCGGAACGTTTTCTTACTTTGATTACATTATCTTTTTCATCAACAAAATCCAGCAACTCATCTTCAATTTTTTTCATTTTTATACCTTTCAAAAAACCTACGTAAAATATTTTGCGTCGTAGTTTTAACGTAGACGAATACTTTAGATTGATTTAAATAATTTAGCAAAAAGACTTTTAAACAAGCATCTTCTTGATTTATTTTTAAATCTATATGATAATTTGCGCACAATAAGTTTTTGAATTTTATAAACCCAACCAAAAAGGATTTTTCGTGAATAAAAAATTATTTTTGATGCTTTTATTTTCTTTAGGCTCTCTTTCTAATTTAAAACCTTTAAGTGACGATCGAGTAAATTTAATTTCCGGCGCAACCGGATCTATATCAGGTATTGGCGCTGCGGTTATTATTTTTACTGCAGAACCCTCCCGCAATGTTCCTGTAAATACTTTTGTCGCGCTAGGTGGAGGTCTTGCAACTGGAGCTCTTGTTGGTTTTGCTACCAATTGGTATTTAAAAAAATATCATACTCCAAAAGGAAGATACAATTCGGCTCTCAATTTTGTAGATAAGATAAAAGACGATTATATATTTTCTAACGATGTTATAACAGAAGAAGAGTTTATTAGTTACATAAATTCTGCATGGAGTAATCGTTGGCCATTGATTTGCGCGAAAAATCATTATTCTTCTATGAAAAATAAGTTGGCCAATACTTCAAGTAGTTTGAATAAAGCTATCAATGAATTAAAAGATAAGAAAAAAACTAGAGATTTGGTGGATGAGTGCAAAGTTTTAAAAAGCATTGTTTTAGAATATTTTGATTTAATTCAAAAAAGAATTGGAATAATTGTTAACAATAAAAATTACAACTTCCAAATGAATCTTTATCACCAACATCAAGAGCGTGAAAGACAATTACAACAAGCAGCTGCGCAGCATTCTTTAGATCGATGGGAAAAGTCAAAAGATAGGTGGTCAAAAGAAAAAATAGCAAAAGAGAAAATGCAGAATCAGACAAATATTGCAAAAGAAAAAATGCAAAGTCAAACAAATCTAGCGAATAATTTTGGAAATAATAACAATCAAAACACACAAACTTATGATCAGGGTACTCAAACAGGTTATCAATCAAATCAACAAAATGATTTCTATCCAACACAAGAAAACTTTTATCCCGATTTAAATAATATTCCATCTTATAACCCTGAGTATGTTGAGCCTTCAGCTCCTCCTTTTGAATATGATTATTAAATTATAAATTTTTTATGTAGTAATTTTATCCGGCATGTAGAAATACATGCCGGTTTGCTTTATGGGTGTTCTTTGTTTATCATTTTTAATGTTCTTTCTAAGTAATAGTTGAATCAGGAAATTGAAATTTCAGGTTTTGCAAAGCTAATACAGAAATAAATTAATGATTCTCCAATTTTGTCATCCTGAACTCGTTTCAGGATCCACGTCTTCAGTTGTGGAGCATTTATATAAGTTGGTGAATGTAGAGTGTTTGAAACATGTCATTAACGGAACACAAATAAAACAGTTTTAGGTTGTGGCATAGACGCTTAATTTATATGAAAAAAAATTAGCAAAAGACGTGGATCCTGAAATAAATTCAGGATGACAAAGAGCGTTAAACGATTTATATGATAAACAAGGCAATACAAAAGAATTTAATTTCCTGTTCTTTCTAAGTAATGTTAGTTAAAAAAGAGAGTGAGAATGAGTGAACCGATTGTAATTGTTGTTGGAACTCGCGCGGAAGCAATTAAGCTTATTCCTCTTTATTTATCTTTAAAAAATCAAAATATTTTTGTTCTGCTTTGCGCGACATTTCAGCACTCTGAAATGCTTAATCAAGTTTTTAAACTTTTTAATGTTGTCCCTGATTTTGATTTAAATGTAATGAAAAATGATCAGGATCTTTTTTATTTAAATTCTGTAATTTTAGAAAAAACAAAAGATGTCTATTTAAAAACAAATCCAAGATTAGTTTTGGTTCATGGTGACACAACAACAACGATGGCTGCCGCGATGGCAGCATTTTATTTACATATTCCTATTGGTCATGTTGAGGCAGGGCTTCGTACAGGAAATATGAATTCACCTTTTCCTGAAGAAATGAATCGTAAAATAGTAGGACAAATCGCGACCTATCATTTTGCGCCAACCGCTTTTTCTGTAGCGAATTTATTGTCTGAGGGTGTTAAACGGGAAAATGTTTTTTGTACCGGAAACACAATTGTTGACGCGCTTAACTTTATTAAAAATGAAATTAAAACTAATAGTGTAGAAATTGATAAAGATATTTTTAAAATTGTTCAAGAATGCAAACAGAAAAAACAAAAAATAGTTTTATTAACAGCTCATCGTAGAGAATCTTTTAATGGTGGTTTATTAAGAATTTTTAAAACAATAAAGAGATTCGCGTTATTGTATGAAGATGTTTCAATTATTTATCCTGTTCATCCAAATCCAAATGTTTTGCGCGCTGTTGATGAATCAGGAATTAAAAATATTAAAAATGTTTATTCTTGTTCTGCTCTTAGCTATAAAGATTTAATTTATATTTTGATGAATTCTGATTTCGTGGCAACAGATTCCGGTGGAATTCAAGAAGAGGCTGTAAGTTTAGGAAAACCTGTTTTAGTCCTTCGTGATATTACTGAAAGATGGGAAGGTGTCTGGCAAGGTTGCGAAAAACTTGTTGGTACAAATGAAAAACTTATTTGGCAAGGGATGGAAGAGTTTTATAAAAATAATGTAAAACATTATCCATCTAATATTTATGGTGACGGGCAAGCTTGTAGTAAGATTGTTACAATTTTAAAAGATAAATTAAAATTAAATTCAGAAATTAATTTAAAAAAATCTAAAGAAATTAAAATTGATAAGCATAAAACAATGAGGGTCAGTTTATGAAAAGAATTTCTTCAGTTTCAGTTGTTGGCTTAGGTTATGTTGGTTTGCCAACCGCGGTTTTAGCCGCGCAATGTGGTTACGAAGTAAACGGTTTTGATATTGATATAAACAAAGCGGAAAAAATTAAAAATGGTGATCCGACAATTGTAGAACCTGAAATTTTTCAGCGTTTAAATGAAGTTTTGTTAGACGAAAAATTAAAAATATCATCTGAATTGCAATCGGCAGATTGTTTTTTAATTGCTGTTCCAACTCCATTAAAAAATGATAAAAGTTCTGACATGTCTGCTGTTTATGATGCGGGAGAACGGATAGCCAAAGTTTTGAAACAAGGGAATTTAGTAATTTTAGAATCAACCGTAAAAGTTGGTACAACTATGAAATTGGCAAAAATTTTAGAAAAAAAATCAGGTTTAAAGTTAGGAGTAAATTTCTATGTCGCTTATTGTCCTGAAAGAATTTTACCCGGTAGCACGTTTAAAGAACTAATTGAAAATGATCGGGTAATCGGGGCAACATGTCTTGGAGCCGCGGAACTTGTACAAGATTTTTATTCAAAATTTGTAAAAGGAAAATTGGAATTCGCGGATGATAAAACTGCGGAAATGGTAAAACTTGTAGAAAATAGTTCTAGAGATGTTCAGATTGCTTTTGCGAATCAAGTTGCGGAAATGTCAAAAGAGATAGGAATTGATCCTTATAATGTAATTAAAATCGCGAACAAGCATCCGAGAGTAAATATTTTAAATCCAACATGCGGCGTTGGTGGGCATTGTATTGCTATTGATCCCTGGTTTTTAATTGAAACCTTTCCCCAAAATTCCAAATTATTGCAAATGTCTCGTTCAATTAATAATGAAAAACCAAAAACTGTTATTTCAGATGTTTTAAATGAGGTTGAAAAATTTAAAACATTAAATAATAAAAAGCCTATTGTTACAGCTTTCGGGATAACTTTTAAACCGGATGTTGATGATGTAAGAGAGTCACCGGCTTTGAAAATCGCAAGTGAGCTTAGTAAAAAAGATAGTTTGGATTTTTATGTTTATGATCCTTTTGTAGATAAAAAAAATATCAATGATAATAATTTGCAAAGTTTTGAAAAATTAAATCTTGCCATAAGAGCATCAGATATAATTTTATTTTTGGTTAAACATACTTCTTTTTTACAAATTAAAGAAAAGGAATTTATTGGGAAACAGATATTTGATACTTGTGGGTTATTGCAGCATTTTGCTCAAAAAAATAAATTGTTTTTACAAGACATTGTTAAAGTTTCGCTTGAATTAAAACCGACAATTAATTTTTAAGGGGTTTGTATGTTGCAAAGTAAAAAAATTAAGGGGGAGCGCAAAAATAAAAAGGAGAAAGAGTTGTTGATGAGGCAATTGTTTTTAGAAAAAGGTAAACTTTTATTACAAAATGTTAATGTTCCTTTGGTTGATGATGGAGAAATTTTAGTTAAGGTTCATTATTCTTTTATTAGTAGTGGTACAGAACTTTCAACTATGAATAGTTCCGGTAAATCTCTTTTAAAAAAAGCAACCTCAAATTTGTCCGGAAATATTAATAAAGTTTTTGGCGCTGTTAGAGATAATGGTGTTTATGGCGCGGCGTCTTTAATTAGATCAAAATTAAATCAACTTTTACCTCTTGGTTATTCCTGTTCAGGAAGAGTTATTGCTATTGGAAAAAAAGTAGAAGGTTTCAAACAGGGTGATTTTGTCGCGTGCGCGGGCGCGGGTGTAGCGAATCATGCTGAAGTTGTTGTTGTTCCTAAAAATTTGGCAATAAAAATAAAAAATAATTCCTTTTTAAAACAGGCAAGTCTTACAACGATTGGCGCGATTGCAATGCAAGGCGCGCGGCGAGCCGATTTACGCTTAGGTGAAAAAGTTTGTGTTTTAGGCTTAGGTTTAATTGGACAAATTACAGCGCAATTAGCAAAGCTTAGTGGTTGCGAAGTTTTTGGAGTTGATATAAAAAAAGATCGTTTAGATTTGGCAAAAAATTTGGGATGCGATCAAGTTTTTTCTGCTTCAGATCCGGATACTACAAAAAATATTAATTTTGTTTCATCACATTATGGTGTTGATACAACAATTATTACCGCGGCTTCCGCTTCCGGAACAGTTCTCCAACAAGCAATGGAGATAACACGGAGAAAAGGAAAGGTTGTTTTGGTTGGTGATGTAAAAATTGATTTTGATCGAGATCCTTTTTATTCAAAAGAGATAGATTTATTGATTTCTTGTTCTTATGGCCCCGGCAGATACGATGATTCTTATGAAAAGGGTGGCAAAGATTATCCTTACTCATATGTTCGATGGACAGAAAATAGAAACATGCAACTTTTTATGGATCTAATTCAAAATGAAAAAATTAAAATAGACCCTTTAATTAGTTCGGAATATGAATTTAATGGGGTTTCACAAGCTTATAATTCTTTAAGAAAAAATAATGCCTTAGGTGTTGTTTTGTCTTATCAGGCGGATTCTGATTTTACCAAGGATGTAGATCAACTTATTGATAAAGTTTATAACGATTTAAAACTTGATTTTGATCTTAATCACGAAGTTAAAAAATATGAGCCTCCACAAAATGATTTGAGAGTTGGTTTTATTGGAGTTGGTGGCTTTGCCAAAGTGAAATTACTTCCCCTAATTTCAAAAATAAAAAACACAAAAATTTGTTCAATAGTTGATAAAGATTTATCAAATTCAATTAATATCGCGCGGCAGTATGACGCGAATTATTTTACAACTGATTATAAAAAGCTTTTGGTTGATGATGAAATTGATTTGGTTGTTGTTTCAACTCCGCATAAATTTCATACACAACAAACCTTGGATTTATTAAAGTCAGGAAAAGCTGTTTTTGTTGAAAAACCCGCGGCCGTTACGTTTGAACAATTGGAAGACTTAAAAGATTTTTTCGCGATGAATAAAAACAGTTTATATTGTGTTGATTTTAATCGTTCTTTTGCGCCATTTAATTTAGCGATCAAAAAAGAAGTTTTAAAAAGAACTTCTCCTATGATGATTAATTATCGAATGAATGCCGGTTATATTTCAAAAGATTATTGGATTCAATCTCAAGAAAATGGTGGTCGAATTATTGGTGAAGCCTGTCACATTTTTGAATTGTTTTGTTTTTTTACAGATGCGAAACCTGTTTCAATTAACGTTGGTTCTTTAAATCCAAACAGGGATGATCTTTTATCTACAGATAATTTTTCAGTTATTATAACAATGGATGATGGTTCTTGTTGTAATTTAATTTATTCTGCTCTTGGAAATTCCAAAATGCATAAAGAACGCATGGAAATTTTTTATGATCAAAAATCAATTGTTATGCGGGACTATTTAAAACTTGAAGGTTATGGCTTACCTGAATCATTTAACAAAGAAGTAAGCTCACCCGATAAAGGTCATAAAAATTTAATGACACAATTTGTCAAAGCAGCAAAAATGAAAAATGGCAAGTCTCCGATATCAGTTGAAAGAATTTTAATGGCAACTCAGATTAGTTTGGTTGTTGATAAATTAGCGCGGGAAGGTGGATGTTGCGAAAACGTTTTTTAGTATTTTTATTTTTATTCTCATTTTTAATTCGAGCTTTAGTTTTCCAATTTTTTTTAAGTAAAAATGAAAATTATTGGCAAGTTGATTCTACAACCTATCATCAAGTTGCGAATGGTATAACTTCCGGTTGGGGAATTAGCCATGAGCAGGGTGAATCTAATTTTTATCGTTTGCCCGGATATTCTTTATTTTTATCCGTTTTTTATAAATTATTTGGGCCGATAAAAACAATTGCATTGTGGTTCCAAATTTTTTTATCCTCATTTATTCCAATTTTAATTTTTTTCCTTTCGCTTTCTTTATTCCCGACGAATTTGCTGCTCGCGAAAATAGCATCTATTTATTCTTCTGTTCATTTAGGTTTTGTTTTGTATTCAGGTTTTTTTATGTCTGAGTCTCTTTTTATTTTTTTCTTTTTATTATTCTCGATTTTCTTTTTTAGTAAGGTAAAATTTAATTTTTTCTTATCAGGTTTATTTCTTGGTCTGGCATCGCTTGTTCGTCCGGTTGGGCATTATTTCATTATTTTAGCAATTGCGTTAATTTTAATTTTTTCTTCGTTTGGAAATAAGAAATTCAGATCATCTTTTTTATTTTTTTTGGGTTGGTTTATTCCTATTTCATTTTGGTTGATTAGAAATTTTTTACTGTTACATTCTGTTTTTTTTCATACTTTACCGGGAGGCCATTTTTTATATCTTTCGGCAGCCCGAGTTGCAATGCATGAACAAAATTGTAGTTATTGGCAAGCTCGGGAGAATCTACAAAAAGAATCTGAAGTTTTAATCAAATTAAAAGAACAAAAATTAGGTCGCCCGTTAAATGAAATAGAACATTGTAAACTATTAGAAGGTTTAGCGGCTAGATATTTTGTAAAACATCCTGTTTTAGCAATTAAAAATTGGTTTACGGATATGATGCGGACAACCTTATCTCTTTATTCAGCTGAATTAATTTATCTTTATAATGATCGAGCGGAAATTGATTATTTTAATAAAGATAGAACAACATGGGATATGTTTAAACGTTATTTGTTTCCGGATGTGAGTAGTAAATTAATAAAAATTATTTTATTTTTCGAAATTTTATTTTTCGCTTTTATTTTGCTTGGTTTAACTTTAGGTATGATTAAATTATTATTTATGATTTTTATGTATTTATTCAGTTTTCAAAAATTAAGTAAAAAAGAATTATGTAATATTGGTACATGGTTAAAGGTCATACCTTTTATTGTCTTGTTTATTCTTTTGTCTTTGTCCGGTGGATACGCGAGAATGCGTTTGCCGGCGGAGCCTTTTTTAATTATTTTATCATTTAGTTTTTGGTTGAGTTTATGTGGAGAGAATTTATTAAAAATAAATTAGTTTAAGTTGTGATTTTTGAAAATTATGCTTGATATTGTAGATTTGATTCGTTTAGGTTTGTTTAGGTTGATTTTATAGTTAGTTTGACAAGCCACGTAGTGGCGAAGGTGACTAGCCTCGGGTGAGGTGCTTTGCACCGTAACCCGTGGTAATAAATATGACATAAGTTCAGCCCCATTTCATGGGGCGGGGGAATTAATAAAATTTACAAATTCCATCACCCTCATAAAATGGGGTGAAATTTGTATGATAATTAATTCTCCACGGGTTACGGTGCAAAGCACCTCACCCGAGGCTAATTACCTTCGCCACTACGTGGCTTGTCAAACTAAATTAATTAATAATATTACAACAACAAAATTTTGGGTTTTAACAAATTTCAACTTACTTAAAAAAAAGGAAGACAGCCATGGAGAGCAAGAAAAAAGTAGTAATTATTGGTAGTGGCCCCGCGGGACTTACCGCCGGTATTGAATTATTAAAAAAAGAGCGATATCAAATAACCATTTTGGAGCAAGAAGGAATGATTGGAGGGTTAGCAAAAACTATAAACTTTAAGGGTTGTAAATTTGATATTGGCCCTCATCATTATGTAACGGAATCAAAAAAGATTAAAACTTGGTGGAAAGCTTTAATGGGCAAAGATTTTTTACCATTAAAACGTTTTACTCGAATTTATTACAAAAAACATTTTTTCAAATATCCGCTAGAAGTCTTTAATGTTTTGCGTGGCTTAAATATTTTTGAATGTATAAAAAGTGTTTTGAGCTATATTAAAATTCGTTTTTTCCCTCTTAAAAAGGTTAAATCATTTGAAGATTGGGTAACAAATAGATTTGGTAAACGCTTGTATTCAATTTTTTTTAAAACTTATACAGAAAAAGTTTGGGGAATTGATTGTAAAGATATTTCCGCTGATTGGGCGTCTGAGCGAATTCAAAGTTTTTCTTTAGGTAAAGCAATTTTTTATGCATTGTTTGGGAAGGCTTTCAAAAATAAAAGACCGAGAACAATAAAAGATGATTTTCATTATCCAATTTTAGGTTCCGGTATGTTGTGGAATAAGGTCGCGAATCAAATTACTAAAAATGACTTTGGACAAATTTTTGTGGACGAAAAAGTTATTGAAATTGAACATGAAGATTTTGAAATCAGATCGGTTTTAACAAAACAAGCTGAGAAACTAAAAAAATATGACGCAAATCATTTTGCGTCTTCGATGCCTTTGCAAGAATTAATTTTATCATTAAAACCGATAGCGCCTGAAGACGTTTTAATTGCCGCTAACAATTTGAAATATCGTGGTTTAATAACAGCGAATTTTATTGTTAATAAAAAAGAAATTTGTCCGGATCATTGGCTTTATGTTCACGAAAAAGATTTATTTATGGGTAGAGTTGGAAATATGAATAATTTTACTATGAATATGGTTGATGACAAAAATCACACAGCCCTTAGTTTAGAATATTTTACTTTTGTTGATGATAATTTTTGGAAAAAAACAGATGAAGAGATTTTGGATTTAGCTAAAATTGAATTAGAAAAAATGGGTCTCGCGCGACAAGAACAAATTTTAGATGGTTTTATATTGCGTTGTTCAACAGCTTATCCTGTTTATAATAAAAATTATAAAAAACATTTAAATATTGTTTTAAAATATTTGAATCAATTTGAAAATTTACAATTGATGGGTAGAAACGGGTTGCACAAATATAATAATATGGATGCTGCAATGCTTTCTGCTTTTAAAGTTGTAAGTAAAATTGAAAAACAGGAAATGCTGAGGCGAAAAGACGATTTTACAATTGAAAAAGAGCAACAAATAATTTCAGGTGAAACTGTGACGCAAAAAGAGCTATTTTAAAAGATGAAATAATAAAAAGAAGCCTTACATTTTTCGCAAGGCTTCTTTTTATTTAAAATAATTTCAAGTTATTTATTTTCCTGTATTTTCCATTGTTTTGATCATATCAGAAAGTAACTCTTCGCTAGCCTCTTTAACTTCTTCTGTTTTTACATCTTCTTCAGGATCATTGTTACAGAAAAGATTGCTTGTTCCTCCAATTAATGTTGCGAATAAGAATGCGGAAAAGATTAATTTTTTCATGAAAATTCCTTTCAAAAAATAAAAATTATTGGATCAAATTATAACTGTTCAACAGGTTAGAAGATTATTTTTTTAATGTCAAAAAACTAGCGTGAAAAAAGACCGGTTAAAACCGGCCAATTTTTAAATTTAATTTTCTTGGTATAGACGTTGTTTTTTTCGCGTGTTTCCGTTTTCATTTTCTAATATTATTTCTACATCATTATAATCTTCATCTTCAGATTGATGTTCTTCTTCCTCTTCTTCAAAACGTCTTTTCCTATGAAATTTTTTTCTTGGTGTTCCAGGTAAAGATTCGTGGAGAATTTTTTTTAATTCATTAAGATCAAAAGAAGAGAAATCTCTTTTTACTGGACTTGACGGACAAGATTGTGAAATTTGATCACCAATTTTTTTTGCGACTAAGATTTTTAATCTTGCGCATTTAAGATCCTCTTTATTTTCTTCTAATCTTTCTCGTGTTTCTTTTTCATTTTCGTAGGTTTCTTCATCTCCATCATATCCGGACATATTTAAATCTTCATCATCAAAATCCATACAGTTAAGATTTATTGATGAGAATGTTAAGAAAAATAAAAATAGCATTTTTTTCATTTTTATAGTTTCCATTTTTTATAAATTTAAATGAGGAATATGAGTTTCTATACCATCTTCATTTATTACAGTATCATAATTACCAGAATCTGAATCTGGATTTGAATTATTTTGATTTTCTATATCCATTCTTCCTTCCTCTTCGGGAGTTATTTCTATTGTAGCTGCTTCTAATATTGTTGCTGGCAACTCTTCAAGTTGATTTTCTAAGAAAGATTCTTCGTGTAAATTTATTGTTTCCTGATCATTTAATTCAACGACAAAACTTTTTAAGTTTGTTGTTAAAAAAATTGATAAAATTAAAAATAGTAACTTTTTCATAATAATCTCCATTTAAATAAAAAAAATTAGGTTTTCTTTTTTCTTTAGTTTTGCCTTTATTATTAAGTAATAACTTAACATAAGGATAAAAATAATGTTTCAACTTGTCAAAAGGCACTTTTGCTCTAAAAATAGGCTTTTTTTGCTTGAAACACTAGTTTTTTGTTTCAAAATGAAAACAATCCTTTTTAAATATCTTAATTGTCTTTTTAAATGTAAGCTGGTATAACAATTTAATGCTTGTTTTATGTTCTTTTTTGTTTGTTTTTTAGTAAATGTAAATGAGAAAAAATGTGTGGAATTGCCGGTTTTTATAATTTATCAAGATCTCAATTTAAAATAGATAAAGATTTACTAGATTTAATGCAAAAAAAAATACAGCATCGTGGTCCAAATGATCATGATATTTTTGTGTCAGATAAACATCAAATTGGTTTAACTCATTCCAGATTAAGTATTATTGATTTATCTAGGTTCGGTTTGCAGCCGATGACGGATAAACAAAAAACAGTAGTTATTTCTTTTAATGGTGAAATTTACAACCATCTTGAGCTTCGTTCAGAATTAGAATCTTTGGGTTATCAATATTTTTCAAACACAGACACTGAAACATTAATTTACGCATACAAGGAATGGGGAATAGATTTTTTGCGTAAATTGGATGGTATGTTTGCTTTTACTCTTTTTGATTTACAGAAAAATGAACTTTATTTGGTTCGTGATCGAATCGGAATAAAACCTTTATATTTTTCTACCCAGAATGGAATTTTAAGTTTTTCTTCTGAAATTAAAGCTCTTGATGTTCTTCCATGGATAAATAAAAAAATATCAGAGACCGCTTTTTATAATTATTTAACATTTATGGTGACTCCTGCGCCAAATACTATTTTTGAAAATATTTACAAGTTACCTGCGGGCTTTTACGCAAAAGTAGATTGCAAAAAAAATATTGAATTTGAAGAATGGTATAATCCCATAGAACAAATTAGTGTTGCGGAAAAGAAAGAATTTAATAATGAAGATTTTTGTTTAGAAAATATAGATAACTTGTTACAAAAAGCTGTTAAAAAAAGAATGATGGCTGATGTTCCTGTTGGAGCATTTTTATCCGGTGGATTAGATTCAAGTTTAATTACCGCGTTAATGTCTAAACACTCTTCAAAATTAAAAACATTTTCGGTTGCTTTTTCTGATGGCCCGGAATTTAACGAATTGAAGTACGCGAAAAAAGTAGCTAATATTTTTGGAACAGATCATCATGAATTTTCAATATCAGAAAAACAGGCTTTCGATTTTTATGAAAAAATGGTTTATCACACGGATGAACCCCTTGCTGATTGTGTTTGTATTCCATTTTATTTTGTCGCGAAAATTTGTCGTGAAAATAATGTTCCGGTTGCGCTTGTTGGTGAAGGAGCGGATGAGCTGTTTTTTGGTTATCCGACTTATTCAAAGTATAAAAAGTTTAATGATTTTATTTGGAATCCGTCGAAAAAAATTATTCCCGCTTTTTTAAAAAAAACTTTATACAAAACATCAAAAATATTTCTTAAAAAACAATTAAATCTTTTAGAACTTTTAAATAATTGGTCACACAATAAACCCTTGCTTTGGGGTGGAGCTCTTGCGTTTAATGAGTCACAAAAGAATAAAATTTTAAACGCTGTTTTTTTCACACAAAAGAATTTAAAACCTGATCCAATTGTTCAAAAAATTTATTCCGGTCTAAATAAAGACTTTGATAGTTCGTTAATTGTTAATTATCATTTAGATCAATTAAAAATACACGATTCAAAAGCCGATTTTTTAAAAAAGGTTTTGTATCTAGAATTCAAACAACGTTTACCTGAACTTCTTTTAATGCGCGCGGACAAAATGTCTATGGCGGTTGGGCTTGAAGCGCGAGTTCCATATTTGGATCACAAATTAGTTGAATTTATGTTTAATGTTCCGGCGGAATTAAAATTCAAAAATAATGAAACTAAATATCTTTTAAAAAAGGTAGCGGAAAAATACATTCCTAAGGAAATTATTTATAGAAAAAAAATTGGTTTCTCGGCTCCGACAATTCGTTGGTTTGATAACGGGAAGTATTTCCCCGCTTATTATGAAAAAGCATCTAAAAAAATATTTTCCAGAGTTTTTAAAGCTCAGAATTTAGAAGAAAAATACAAAACAAGCAAATCGGTTTTTGCTGTACAAAAATGGGTTTTACAGAATTTTGCCGCAATGAAGTAAAATTCACGTTTGGTACGTCCGTCTTCGTACCGCAGAATAGCGGTACTTCGCCGGATACTAAGGATGAACGGAGGAGAGGAGGAAAAGAGGATGAAGAGTAAACATTTCTTAATATTCTTTTCAATGCTATTTCTAGCATTATCTACAATTTTATATTTCAATATTGATCCAATAAATCCACATAAAGATATTGATTCACAAGCATATGTTGAACGAGGTTTGAAATTTGCTCAAACAGGTTCCTTAATTGAAAATGATATAACTCACCCCCCCTATTTTGTTGTAGGGTATCCATTCTTTCTTGGTATAATTTATAAAGCTTTTGGTCATTACGATTTTTTTATTATCTTATTTCAAGTTTTATTGGCGTTACTCTCAGGTTTTTTAATTTTTAGAATTTGTAAGCATTTGTTCAATGAAACGGTTGGAATAATAGCATTTATCTCTTTTTCTTTAAATCTAGGTTATTTAGTTTTTTCACAATTTATTTTGACTGAAATATTGCTTGCGTTTTTGTTATTACTTTTTATGGATCGTTTTTTAATCTTTTTATATTCAAGAAAAACATCTTATTTAGTTCAAGCCTGTTTAATCCTTGGTTTATCGGTTTTAGTTAAACCGGCAGCACTTTTTTATATTTTTTTTGTTTGGTTTTTAATTTTTTCATTTTTAAAGGCATCATATTCAAAAAGATTTCGATTTATATTAATCGCGGCTATTTGTTTTTATTTACCAATTCTTTCTTATATGGGATTTAATAAACAAATCTATGGTCATTTTAAGCTTTCTGCTTTAGGGGAAGTTAATTTATATCTTTGGTACTATCCAAATGTTCTAGCCGAAAAAAAAGGGACTGATTCTAATTTTGAAAGAAGAACTTTAGATTTAAAAATGAGGGGAGACCGCTTTGCAAGGCATGGTTGGGATGAAATTAAAAAAAGTTTTAACAGCGATTTAAAACAACAGCCGTTTTTATTTGCTTATGTTTGGATTAAAAATGTTATAAAAACTTTGTTAGGCGCGTATTTAACAAATATGAAGATTTTAATTTCAGAGATTGAGGGAGGGACGATTTCATATTTCAAAGGTAAAGGAGCGGTTTTAGGTAAAATACATCAATACATTGCTTCCGGCGCGAAATCGAATTGGATTATTGCTATTGGTTACTTGGAAGCTTTTTGGTCAATAATTCGTTTTGCGTTATCTTTGCTTGGACTTTGTTTTTTAATATTAAGAAAACGTTACGACTTGTTTTCCCTTTTTTTGTCGTTTATTTTTTATTTTTCTTTAATATCCGGACATGACGGTTGCGCAAGATTTAGAATGATGTTTGAATTTGTTTTAATAATTTTGTCATCTTTAGGTTTTTATGTTTTGTTTTGGTTTCATTCGATTAAACCATCTTCTATGCGTTATTCCTCATATAAAACAAGATTAAAAAAAAAGGTTGTGTGATGAAAAATGTTTATTTTGTAATATTAGCCGGTGGACAAGGACAAAGGCTTTGGCCTCTAAGCACAAAAAAACAACCGAAACCTTTAATTCCTTTTTTAGGTGAGACATCATTATTAGAACAAACAATTGATCGTGTTGTAGATTTATCTGATAGTAAAAAAAATATAATTGTTGTTACCGCTCAAGAACAATTATATTCTGTGAAAAATTTAGTTGGTTCAAAGGTTGGTCAAATTATTTCTGAGCCGGAGGGTCGAAATACTGCTCCCGCGATTTTGCTTAGTTGTTTAAAAATTAAAGAAAAAAGTAAGGATGCGGTTGTTGTTGTTTTATCCGCCGATCATTTCATTCCGGAAAAAGAAAAGTTTCAAGAATATTTAAAAAATGCGATCAATTTCGCGACTGAAAATAATGAGATTGCAATTTTCGGTTTAAAACCAAGATATGCTGCAACAGGATATGGTTATATTCAGGCTGATACATCGACAGCCTTTAGTACTGAGCAACGCCGAAGTATCGGTACAGGCTTAGATAAGAAATTAGAAACCTTTGAAAGCTATAAAGTTTTAAAATTTCATGAAAAACCAAATCAGGATGTCGCGGATCTTTATATTGAATGCAGTTACATGTTTTGGAATGTTGGAATTTTTGTTGCTAATTTAAAAACGTTTTTAAATGAATTTGAAACGCATCAACCGGAATTAGTTGAAGGAATTAAAGGTTATTTAAAAACCGGGCAGTGTTATGAAGCCCTAAAATCTATTTCAATTGATTATGCTGTGTTGGAAAAAAGTGAAAATGTAACAGTTTTTCCTGCTGATTTTGAATGGTATGACGTTGGTAACTTGAATGTATTTTTATCTTTACAGGAAAAACATTATAAAAAACAAAAAAACATAATTGATATTGATTCAACAAATAATCTTGTTAATACAAAAAAGCTTATGGTTTTAATTGACGTTGATGATTTGTGTGTGGTGGAAACTGATGACGTTATTTTAGTTTCAAAACGAGATAAAGTTGAAAAAGTTAAAAATGTTGTTGGTATCTTGGATGAGAAAAAGTTAAAAGAGTTGTTGTAAATATGGGTCGCGGTTTAAACCGCGACCTTTCTTAATTAATTGTCAATTCTAGAAGTAAATTTTCCAAGGTTTGAAGCTCTTCTCCTTGTTTTTTTGTTCTTATTTCTTTTTTGTCAGTCAAATAATATTTGTCCCGATCGATTGGCGTTTTGCTAAAATATTTTAACCATTTTATCCAAAGTAAATATTTTTTTGCTTGTTTCGGATGTTCAAGGAAGTCTATAATTTCAGAATTATTATGATACTTTGCCCACCAAAGAGGAGTTGTGCCATCAGCGTTTATATTTATATTGGCACCATGTTTCAAAAGTAAAGCGACTGTTTTAGTGTTGTTGCGGTACGCAGCGTACCAAAGAGGAGTTGAACCTTGATTGTGTGCCATATTGGGATTTGCTTTATGTTCTAAAAGTAACGCAACCATTTTAGTATTATTGTGGAATGCGGCCCACCAAAGAGATGTTGTTCCGTCATGATCAGTAAAATCTATAAGAATTTTTTCTTCTTTGAGAATTACAGTGACCAGTTCTATATTTTCTGCCTGAGCAGCTTTAAATAATTCGTTATTAGCTTTTAACTCGGAAAAAGAAACGGCTAAAACAATAGGAAGAAAATAAGAAGAAATTTTTTTCAATGTTTTCATAAATTTGTCTCCTATAATGTAAAAACAAAATTATTAGTAACATTCAAAAAAATATAATAGA
>JAUWHS010000019.1 GCA_030605785.1 bacterium | reverse complement strand
ATCGCTCAAGATAAACAGAAAGAACAAGATTATCAGTTGTTATTTTATGCGATGTTAAAGCTTTTGGGCTTTACTATTGTTGTTGAAGAACCAACAAATATTGGAAGAATAGATGCCGTTATAACAATGAATGATTATATTTATGTTATTGAATTAAAAGTGGATAAGTTAGCAAAATTAGCTTTACGGCAAATTGAAGATAAAAAATATTATGAAAAATATATGCGATCGGGAAAAAAATTAGTTGCTGTAGGAATAAATTTTAATAGCAAAGAGAAAAATATTTCTGGGTTTGAGGTTAAACAATTTTAAACAATTAAAATAATTTTTATGAAGCATTTAGCGATTATTCCTGATGGCAATCGCCGTTGGGATCTTTCTTGTTTTTGTTCTTTTGTTAAACTTGTAATCATGTTTAAAAGATGTTGTAAAAAAAGAGGCCTAGAATGAAAAAGCTTCCAATTGGTATTCAAACGTTTGAAGAAATAATAAAAGGTGATTATTTGTATGTAGATAAAACAAAACAAATTTACAATATTATAACAACGGGTAAAACCTTTTTCATTTCCCGACCACGTCGATTTGGTAAGTCATTGCTTTGTTCAACGTTAGATCAAATATTTAAAGGCAACAAAGAATTATTTAAAGATTTGTGGATTTACAATTCTGATTACAAATGGGAATCTTATCCGGTAATTCGAATTGATATGTCAAGAATTGGACACAAAACAGCAGAAGATTTGGAAAAAAATTTGACGTGGAAGATAGGATTAATTGCATCTGAATATGGAATTGATGTAAGTAGCGCTCCATCTCTAATAAATAAATTTGAAAAATTAATTATTGAATTATCTAAAAAAAATAAAGTTGTAGTGATAATTGATGAATATGATAAGCCAATTCTTGATCATATAACTGATATAAAAACAGCAGAAGAAATAAGAAATGTATTAAGAGGCTTTTATGGACAACTTAAATCGTTAGACGAGTATTTGAAGTTTATTTTTTTAACAGGTGTAACTAAGTTTTCAAAGACATCGATTTTTTCTGGATTAAATAATTTATATGATTTGACCTTTGATGAAGAGGCAACAACATTATTTGGTTATACACAAAAGGAAGTTGATTTTTATTTTAAAGATAGAATGAAATCATTGGCCGCTAAATATGAAACGTCTATAAATCAAATATCTTTGAAATTAAAGGACTGGTATAACGGTTATAGGTTTTCTAAAAAAAGAGAAAAGGTTTATAACCCTCTTTCTATAATGACATGTTTAAAAAAAAAGGATTTTGAAAATTATTGGTTTGAAACGGGAACACCAACTTTTTTAGTAGAGTTAATAAAAAAACAAAATTATAAAATAAAAGAACTAGAGACGGTAGACGTTGGGCCGATAGAACTTGGCTCTTTTGATATCGAAGCTTTGTATCCTTTAACTGTTTTTTATCAAACCGGTTATTTAACAATAACTGACTACAACGAAAGATCAGGTAATTATCAGTTGTCATATCCGAACCTGGAAGTGAAGAATTCGTTTCTACAGCTTTTAATCAAGAGTAGTACAAAATATCGCGAGGCAGATATAAGAAATTATTATGCTTCATTGCAAACGGCGCTTGAAGAAAATAATGTTGAATCTTTTATAAAAACAATGAAAATATTTTACGCGAATATTCCTTACATCGCCCAAGATAAACAGAAAGAACAAGATTATCAGTTGTTATTTTATGCGATGTTAAAGCTTTTGGGCTTTACTATTGTTGTTGAAGAACCAACAAATATTGGAAGAATAGATGCCGTTATAACAATGAATGATTATATCTATGTTATTGAATTAAAAGTGGATAAGTTAGCAAAATTAGCCTTACGGCAAATTGAAGACAAAAAATATTATGAAAAATTCATGCGATCAGGAAAAAAATTAGTTGCTGTGGGAATAAATTTTGATAGCAAAGAGAAAAATATTTCTGGGTTTGAGGTTAAACAATTTTAAATTTATGAAGCATTTAGCAAGATTTATCGTTTTGTTTATATTCTTTTTTCTTGATTTTTAATAAAACTCCTTGTAATTTTGAAGCTTGAGTTCAGATTTACAAGGAGTTTTTATGGCTGATTTAATAAAGAGAAGTATATATTTGGGGGATATAGAGAAGCTTTTTCGTGTTCATCCAATATGCGCAATTCTTGGTCCTCGTCAAGTTGGCAAGACAACTCTTGCCAAAATGTATCTAAAAAAAACAGGACAAGATGCTTATTTTTTTGATTTAGAAAATCCTCTTGATTTAGAGCGGATGGAAAATCCGATGCTTACACTTTCTGCAGTGTCTAATCAACTTATTATTATTGATGAAATTCAAAGAAAACCGGAACTGTTTCCAATTTTAAGAGTGCTCGTGGATCAAGAAGAAGAAAAGAGAAAATTCTTAATTCTGGGAAGCGCGTCAAGGGATCTTATTCGTCAGTCATCGGAAACATTGGCCGGTCGAATTGGATATCTTGAACTTTCGCCATTTTCATTATTTGAGGTAAAAAAAAGCGCGCAACTTTGGTTGCGTGGAGGATTGCCTCGTTCTTATTTGGCTCAAAGAGATTCGGATAGTTATTTATGGAGACGAAATTATATTTCAACATTTTTAGAACGCGACATTCCTTTGCTTGGTTTTAATATTCCCGCTCAACAGTTACGACGTTTTTGGGTGATGCTTGCTAATTATCATGGACAAGTTTTTAATTCATTTGAAATAGGAACTTCTTTGGGTATATCAAGTCATACTGTTCGTAAATATCTTGATATTTTGGTTGGAACATTTATGGTTCGTTCCTTGCCTGCTTGGTTTGAAAATTTAAAAAAAAGACAAGTTAAAGCTCCCAAAATTTATTTTAGAGATAGTGGAGTTTTAAATACTCTTTTGGATATAAATTCAGAAAAAAAACTTTATGAGAATCCTAAGCTTGGATCTTTTTGGGAAGGATTTGCGCTAGAGGAAGTAATTCGTACGGTTCAAGCAACACAAGAAGAATGTTATTTTTGGGCGACTCACGCTGATGCAGAATTAGATTTGTTAATTATGAAAAACGGCAAACGAATGGGTTTTGAATTTAAATATGTTGATGCTCCAAAAATAACAAAATCGATGCGTATTGCTCAAAATGATTTAAAATTAGACTCTCTTGTTGTGGTTTATCCGGGAAAAGAAGTTTTTCCTCTCGATGAAGGTATAATGGCTTGTGGATTAGAAACTATCGCGACAGGTGAGTTTATGAAAAGCATTAAAATGGAATAAATTTTTATGAAACATCTCGCAATTATTCCTGATGGTAATCGTCGTTGGGCAAAAAAAACAGGAAAAAAAAGTGCCGATTATTTTTTTGGCGCAAAGTCTTGTCATTTAGCTGTTAAATTTTGTTTGAAACAAAAAATTCCATATTTATCTTTTTTCGTTTTTTCATTAGAAAATTTCAATCGTGACGAAAGTTTTCAAAAACATGTTTTAAATGTTGTGTTTGATTATATTAATAATCATTTAAATGAATTTATTGCCATTGGCTTGCGAATAAAATTTACTGGCAACAAAAGTTATTTTTCTGAACAAGAATTAAATGAAATAAAAATGATTGAACAACGAACAGGTGTTGTTGATAAATTAACAGTTCATTTACTTTTTTATTATGGTGGCCAACAAGAAATTTTGTCGGCAATTAAAAGTTTAGGAAAACAAATTCAAACTGGCGCGGTAAAATTGCAAGATATTAATGAACAGATTTTTAAAAAGCATTTATGGCTTTCTGATGTTCCTGACCCTGATTTAGTAATTCGAACCGGTGGGCTTGCGCGTTTGAGTAATTTTTTACTTTATCAAACGGCTTACAGTGAATTTATGACTGTTGATTGTTTTTGGCCCGAAATTACGCAAGAACATTTATTAAATTGTTTAAATAAATTTGAAGCAATTCAAAGAAACTTTGGAAAATGAAAAGACGCCCGTATCCTTTGACTTAACTCAGGACGAGCGCCTTTTTATTATGATTTTTTTTATGATCTTGATTCAGTTTTAATTTTTTCCGCTTTTGCATCCCAATTCTTGACTCCCAACTCTGAAGCGGCATTGTCGGATGGCATTTTAAGTTCGAGAGGACTGGCTCCCATATTGAATAGTTTATCTGTTGTAATTGTTGGTTGGGTTTTAATTTGTTTGTTAAAGATTTTTGGATCTTTTTTCTTTACAACTCTTACAGCATCAAGATAGAGAAGTGATAGATAAACGGACATTTTTCCGAATTCCGATCTTTCATCTTTCTTTTGTTTATAAAGTTTGTCGAATTTGTTTTTGTAGCTATTTATCTTTTTCATGAAGCTTTTATTGTCACCGGCTACTTTTTTACAGACTTTGTAGATTTTTTGAAATGAGCTATTATTTACTTTTTTTGCGTCTTTATAA
>JAUWHS010000032.1 GCA_030605785.1 bacterium | reverse complement strand
GTTTTTTGGTTTTTTAAATGATATTCTCCAATAATGGTTTGAAATTTGTCTTTATCTAATATTTTTTCAGATAGTTCTATGGAAATAGGGGCATTTTTAGGATTATTGTGCAAGTCTATAACGGATAATTTTGGTAATTCAAGAAAATTATCAGGAATAGTTGTTAAAAAATTGTTATTTATAATTAAAGTTTTTAAATTTATTAAATTTATCATGTTTATTGGAAGGCTTTTTATTAAGTTATGGCTAACATCTAATAGTTGTAATTTTTTTAAAAAAACTGTTTCACCTATGTTTTGCAAAAGATTATGATTCATTTCTAAAATTTCAATATTTATGTATTTATAAATATCTATAGGAACCTGTCTGAGTTTGTTTTTATTTAGCTTGAGAACTTTAATATTTTCGATTTTTTTACAATCTAGTGGTAAGTAATAAAGATTATTATTACTCAAATCTAGGTGTGTTATTTCAAAAAGATCTATTAATTCATTTAATAGATTTCCACAAATGAATTCACAGCAAAGATACATTTTTATTGTAAAGGCTAGTTTTGGTTCTAAAGATTCACCTTTTATTTCATCTACAAGTTCTTTTATTTTTGAGTCTAAGTTTAATTTTTTTGTTTCATCAATTTCTGTTTCAAGATCGTAATAATTCCAAACTTCTTGAAGTTCTGTTATAAAAAAATCTTCAACTCTAATAAAGAATGTTTCAATTTGTTCTTTTAAGATTTTTCTTCCCGGTACGGAAAAATCAATAACATATTCTTTATTTGTGAATTGTTGTGTATTTCTATTTTTTATTCTTAATTGTCCCCCGTAGTTCAGATAATTTCCTAAAAAGTTTTTTTCATCATTTATTATTTTTTGAATTAATAAAAAATTTTTGGTTATTTCTTTTTTTTCTTCAGCGATTATTTTTACCTTTTTTTTATCGTTGTTCAATTTAGTGATTTGCTGTTCATTGCAAGTGACTGTTTTTGTTGTTGTGGTAAGAACGATTAAAAAGATTATTTTTTGTATATTCATTTTTAAGACTCCTTTTTACAAGTAAAAAATAAATGGTTTTGTCTTAATTTCTTGAGTATCTGTTTACTACACGTTAAATTTATGTATATTAATTTTCTCATAAGTGTGTCTATAATTTGTATTTTATAAAAATTTATTACGGGTAAAAAAATGAGCGCAAAATTAAAAGTTTTTTTTGTTTCATTATTGGTTTTGTCTTTAGGGTTTTGGATTGGTAGTTCTATTTACAAATACTTTTCTTATAAACAGTCTCCGAAAATAATATTGGTTGGATTAAAAGGCGGTGATCATTACATGGGAAATGTTACTTGTTTTATAAAATCCGATAATGATTATAAAATTGATGATGTATCATTGTTTTTAGATGATAAGCCGTTTGCTTTTGGTAATAAAAAGGTTAGAGCAAAAAAATTTGAAATCCCTTTTAATATTGAAACGGAGCAACTTGAAAATGGACAACACTCTTTAATTATTGAAGCCGCAGACTCAAGCTATAACAGAAACAAAAGTAAAGATACGTGGATTTTTTATGTAGATAATAAACCTTTAAAATCCGCGTTACTTCAATCTGAATTTAAAGTTGATCAGGGAAGAACGTTGCATGTAAAACTTCAATCAAATAAAATATTAGAAAAAGTAGTGGCTAAGGTTTTAGGTGATTTTTATGACTTTTATCCTGAAGAAAAAAAATCCACTCTTTATGAGTGTTTTATTCCCCTTGATTGTGAAGATAATGATGGTGATCACTTGATTGAAGTTGAAGTGCAAGATTTTGTAAAAAACAAAGTGAAGCTTACAGGTAATATAAAAATCAATAAATTCAATTTTCCAAGACAAAAAGGTTTCTCAATTTCCAAATCAAAACTGGATGAAGAAAAAGAAATCAGCATGAATAATAAAATTCTTCATGATGCTTTAGACAAGTGGTTAAAAAATTCTCCAAAAGAAAAAATGTGGTCGGGACCGTTTGAAACGCCAACGGTTGTTCAATGGATAGCGACTCAATTTGGAGAAATTCGCACAACACCTGAAAGAGGTAGGTATTTACACAAAGCGATTGATATTGCTAATAGACCGGGAAGTGTAGTTTGGGCCAGTCAAAACGGTCGTATAATTATAAAAGATCGTTATGTTTTATCCGGAAATACAATTGTTATTGATCATGGTTTAGGTGTATTTACACATTATTATCATTTAGAGGATTTTGCTGACATTGAGGTTGGAGATTTTGTTAAAAAAGGTAATCCAGTTGGAAAATTAGGAATGACCGGTTACGCGACAGGTCCTCATTTGCATTGGGGTTTATATGTTAATAATGTTGCCGTGGACCCTGTGCAGTGGACAAAAAAGTCATTTTTTTAGTTTGGTTTGACGATTCAACCTCTTAGTTTTAAGCTAAATTTAATCGGTATTTTAAATTTTAAGTTTATGGAGGACTAAAAAATGAATAAAAAGTGTAATTTTTTAATTTTAACTGTTTTTTCGTTAGTTTTTTTAAATGAATTTCTAATGGGAAATGATGTTCAAACTTATCAACAAGAAGGAATAAAAATGAATAATTTTGGTAGAGGTCGTGGACAAGGACGAGGTTTGGGACGAGGTTTAGGGCAAGGTAGATTTGCCGGTCCAAGAGAGGACGGAAGAGGTCCTTTCAGAGATGGAACCGGTCCAAATCCTGATTGTCCTAAAAAAAAGAACAGTGAAAATGTTCAAGAAGAAAGAGATGATTCGGGAAGAATTTTAAAACGAGATGGAACCGGACCAAATAAAGATGGACAAGGTCCAAATGAAAGTAATTTAGGTCCAAGAGAAGATTGTCCTAAAAAATAAATTAAACTTTTAGATTAAAAAAAAGCTCCACTTAAATTGTGGAGCTTTTTCTTTTTGTTGCTAAGAATAATGAAGTTTAAAATTTGGATTATTAATTTTCAAATAAAATATATTAAATTTCTTGTGCTTATTTAAAAAAATGTTTACTATTCAAAACAGTTTGATTTGAAGTTCTTGCTTATTTTTCAACAGAGTTTATTAAATTTATAGTGGTAACATTAAAAGAAGGTAAATTGGATGCCCACTATTTATAAACAAAATAGAATGGTTTGCTTTTTAAGCCAAATTTCCAGAAAATCTCGTGTTTCTTTAACCTTCTTATCTTTCCTTTTAACTTCCTGCTTTTTGTTTTTCTTTTTTTTCTATCCTTTGCTCGTTCAAAATCAAGATTCTAATTTAGAGTTAGAAAATCTTTTGGCTCAACAAATAGTTTACGAAAAAACAGCTGTTAAGCTGCCTCAGTTTGAAAAACAAAATTTAGAATTAAACGCAAACTTAAAATCGGTTTTAGAAAACCGGAATAAAAACAATTTGCAATCTATGCTGCATGACCTGAAAAAATTTAATCTAATTTGCAAGAGGGTTGAGCCGGATAATTTAGATCCGTCTAAAAATATTAATTCTGAAAAAAAAGCGCATACATTTTTAAAAACTAAAGGTGAGTTTGAAGACTTTGTTAATTATTTTGATTTTGCGCAAAATTCATACAATTCAATAAAATTTAAAGAAATGAACTTTAAGATAAACCGTAAAAATCAGATAAAAGCTTCAACGAAAATTAAATTTAGGAATTATGAAAAACTTAAAGCTTAAAATATTCTTTTATTTATTTTTATCTGTTCCGACAGCTTTTTCAGCTGAATTAAGAAATCCATTTTTACCTTTAGAAAAACATTCTTCTTCGAATTCTTCACATGATATTAATGACGATCGGGTTTTTGAAGAAGAAACCATAATTTTAAAAGCAATCATAAATAGTGGTAAAAAATCAGGCGCTATGCTTGCAAAAGGTTTTGATAAAAAATTAGTTTTTATTGATGATAAAATTTGGGGTTATAAAGTTACTCAAATTAATTCAAACGAAGTTTCATTGTTGGGAGAGGATGGAACTAGTTTGTTTTTGAGTTAAGAGAGAAGAGTAGTCAGTGAGAGGAAGAAGTAGTAAGGAGAAAAGGCGGAAAAAGGAGAAGGGGAGCGCGCAAGTGAGATATTTCTTGGGAGTAGTAATGAAGCTACTTTTTTGTAGCTTCATTTTGTTGTTTTTATTTTTTCCATTTTTTGTTAAATCAAATGTTTTTATTCCAAAAAAAGAGCCGGATATTTCAGATCTTCCGCCGTTTGTAAAAAATTTATCAAAATATGAAAAGTATGAAGACAAGGCAGAGGATAAAAAAACTTTAAAAACGGTTGTTTCTCAAATTGTTGACGCGGATGACGCGCAATTAGAAAAAAAAGCGGATGAATTATTAAAAGATCATAAAAAATTAAATCAATTTTTATCAGTATTTTCCGGACAAGGAACAGGTTTTGGATCAAACGAGTTTGGATCAAAAGAGTTTGTACCAAATGAGTTTGTTCCGGTTGAGATTCCTGTTCAAATTCAACCATTACTTGATGATCAATATAAAATTGAAAAATTAATAAATACCAAAATGTCTGTAAATGTAAAACAGGCAAGTGTAATAGATCTAATTGAACTTATTTCAAAAACAACTGACATTAATTTTGTCATTGATCCTGATGTTGCCGGAATGGTTTCCGGAATTCATTTGAAAGATATATCGGCAGCGATTGTTTTGCGTTACATTCTTTCAAATAATAATCCACAGCTTGCGTTATTGCAGGATTTTGATGTTTTTAGAATTGTAAAACTTTCAAGCGCTATTCAAATTTTAAAAGGACGCTTAGCTGAAGAACTTCAAAAAGAATTGGTGTCATCCTTTTTTGTTTTGCAAAACGCGAAATTAACAGACAAATTAAAGAGTCACATTGAACAAATGTGGTTAGGTCTTGTTGGAAAGATTAAAGATGATGTTGGAGCCTATTTAGTTTTTGATGAAAAAACACGAAAGATTTTTTTTAGAGGAAAACAAAATCAGGTTGATTCTTTTAAAGAATTTTTGCAAGAGATTGATATTCGAATTCCGCAAGTAAAAATTGAAGCCCGTGTTGTAATAGCGAAAAAAGATTTTGAAGAAAGTATCGGTTTTGACTGGTCAGGACTTTATGATAGAAGTTCATCTATTGGGCAGGGTTGGAATTGGTTTGGGCTTGGTAAAATTAATCAGGATATAGGAGGAGCTGTTCCCGCTACAAGTCTTGTTAATTGGGCATTAAATTTTTTCCCTACAAATTGGGCCGCGAATGGAAATTTTAGTATGCCGTTTATTTTTGGTAGCAAAAACTTGGATCATAGAAGATTGAATTTAAAACTTAACGCGGCGGAAAGTAAAAGTGAAATCAAAACATTATTAAAACCAACGTTGTTTGTTAACAGCCACGAGTTAGCGGAAATTTTAGTTGGTAAAGAGGTTCCAATTCAAACAATTATCACAGATTACACAGAAGCAAAAATGAGAAACCTTGAAACAATTAATTACAAAGAACTTGGTATGAAGTTAAGAGTTAAACCAATTGTTTCTCCTGATTGTGAATCTGTGTTTTTGGATATTTTTGTTGAACATTCTTCTATTTTGGATGGCGATACCAAAACATTCGATTATAAAACTTCTCAAATTCTTAAAACAATGTCACAAAATAGAGTTCTTTTGAAAAGTGGTCAAACAACTTTAATTGGCGGTCTTATTTCAAACCAAAAAAGTAAAGACAGAAGAGGAATTCCGTATTTATCAAGGATTCCTGTTTTGGGTTTATTGTTTGGGAGTAAAAGAAAAGTAAAAGTTGATGAGCAGCTTTTAATTTTTATAAC
>JAUWHS010000103.1 GCA_030605785.1 bacterium | reverse complement strand
AGTTCTTTTTCTTTTTCTTTTTCAATCTCATGAATAGAAGAAACCGAAACGCTTTCCGGTTTTAGTCTAAATATTCTTTGAACAATATCCCATTTAATTTGATGCATCATATGTTCAAATTCAAAAAATGATTCTTTTTTATATTCAACTAATGGATTTTTTTGCGCGTAACCGCGTAGTCCAATGCCTTCTTTTAAATGATCCATATTTAAAAGGTGATTTTTCCATGCGGTATCAATGGTGTCTAATAAAATCCATTTTTCAGCGCCACTTATAACTTCTTCCGGTAATAATTTGCGGTATTGTTCGTATTGATAGTTTAAAAAATCAATTACCTTAATTTCAAGCACTACAGTCTGTTTATTTTCAAAATAAATTTTATCAAACTCGGCTTCGGGAATATTTGTTAGTTGGTTTAGAACTTTTATTATTTCTTTTGCTTGATCAGAATGGCATATTTTTTTAGGGCAATGAATTGCGAAAAGATTATGAGTAATGCTTGCGATCATATCTTTGGATAATGCCTGAATTTGTTCCGCGCCTTCTAAAACTTCTCGGCGGTAATCATAAATCACTGTTCTTTGTTGATTTAAAACATCATCATATTCTAAAAGATGTTTTCTTATATCGAAGTTATGCTTTTCTACTTTTTTTTGCGCCTCTTCAATGCTTTTTGAAAGCATTGAGTGTTCAATGCTTTCTCCCGGTTTCATTCCAAGACGCATCATTCTATTTTTTAATTTTTCTCCACCGAAAATTCGCATTAAATCGTCTTCGAGAGCGACATAGAACTTTGATGAACCAGGATCTCCTTGACGACCGGCTCGACCACGAAGTTGATTATCAATACGTCTACTTTCGTGACGTTCCGTGCCAATAATTCTTAATCCGCCTAATTCTACAATTCCTTCACCTAATTTAATATCGGTACCACGACCGGCCATGTTTGTCGCGATTGTAATTTTTCCTTTTTCACCGGCTTCTTTAATTATGTCCGCTTCTTTACCGTGATTTTTCGCGTTTAAGACGTTATGAGGAATACCTGCCTTATTTAGCAAGTAACTTAAATATTCAGAGTGTTCAATTGACGCTGTACCAACAAGCGCCGGTTGTCCTCGGTCGTGACAGTCTTTTATATCTTCAATGACCGCTTCGAATTTATCTTTGGTGGATAGGAAAATAATGTCCGCTTCATCGCGTCTGATTAATGGTTGATTTGTTGGAATTGATACGACGTCTAATTTATAAATGCTATGAAATTCCGCTGCTTCAGTTTGAGCTGTACCTGTCATACCGGAAAGTTTATTGTACATTCTAAAATAATTTTGCAATGTAATTGTTGCTAAAGTTTGGTTTTCTCGTTCAACCTTTACACCTTCTTTGGCTTCAATTGCCTGGTGTAAACCATCACTGTATCTTCGTCCTGCGAGAATTCTACCTGTAAATTCATCAACTATTGCAACTTGATTATCCCTAACTACGTATTCCACGTCTATTTTGAAAAGAGTATTGGCTTTTAGCGCTTGTTGAATATGGTGATTTATTAAAACGTTTTCAGGCGCATAAAGATTTTTTACATTTAAATGATATTCGACCTTGTCGATACCTGGTTCCGTTAGGTTTACGCTCTTGGCTTTCTCATCAAGTTCGTAGTCTTCATCTTTTTTTAAATTTAGAACGGCGCGATTTGCTGAAATATAAAGATCGCTTCCTTTTTCAGCCGGGCCGGAAATGATTAATGGAGTTCTTGCTTCATCGATTAAAATTGAGTCAACCTCGTCAACGATTACAAAATTAAGATCACGTTGTACATATTCATCAAGATCGAATTTCATATTATCGCGAAGATAATCGAATCCAAACTCGTTATTTGTTCCATAAGTTATATCGGCAGCGTATGCTTTTTTACGTTCTTCATCATCCATATTGTTTTGAATGATTCCAAGCTCTAAGCCTAAATAATTGTAAATAGGCTTCATCCATTCCGCGTCACGCTTTGCTAAGTAATCATTTACAGTTACAAGATGCGCCCCTTTTCCTGTTAATGCGTTTAGGTATAAAGGTAGTGTTGCTACTAAAGTTTTACCTTCACCGGTTTTCATCTCAGCGATTTTGCCTTTATCCAAAACCATTCCACCAACAAGTTGGCAGTCAAAATGACGCATGTTTACGGTTCTTTTACTTGCTTCTCGAACTAGAGCAAACGCTTCAGGCAAAATACTATCAAGAGATTCACCTTTAGAGATTCGTTGTCTGAATTCATTCGTTTTATCTTTCATCTCTTGTTCTGAAAGTTTAGAAACAGCTTCTTCCAGAGCATTGATTTTTTGGACAATCGGTTGAAGTTTTTTTAATTCACGTTGGTTTTTTGTGCCAACAATTAAAGTTAAAATCTTTGTAATCATCTTTTATTCCCGAAATTTAAATTTAATTATTTTCAATTAAGGAATTAGAATTTTAACATAAATATCAGTTTATATGAAATTATGTACGGCGTTATTGCACTCCTAAGCCTTTTTTGAATTAAATGGTTAATTTATTACCCATTAAGCTTTTTTCTTGAATGATATTATTATTTTTAATAAGATGAAGGAACTTTAACACTAATTTAGGGCGTTTTATGTTTTATGATTTATTTCTTTTTTTTGATACAATCCATCGATTCTAAATAATAGATGATGTTTCTTTCTATTCGGTTTTTAAGACTTTTCTTTTTTTATTTAATTTATTTATCAAGGAATAATATATGAATATTTCATTATTCTTGGGTGTTTTTGGTTTTCTGGCTGTTGTTTATTTGATGCTTGGAGTTTGGGCTTCTCGTGGTATAAAAACTCAGGAAGATTATTTTTTAGCCGGAAGAAAATTAGGTTTTTGGTCTGTTTTTTTTACTTTGATTGCGACCCAAGTCGGTGGAGGGATGCTTTTGGGAACTTCTGCGCAGGCCTATGAATTTGGATATGTTGGAATTTTATATACATTTGGAATGAGTTTAGGTTTTTTGCTCCTAGGTTTAGGTTTTGCTTCTAAATTACGTTCTTTTCATGTTGCCACAACTGCGGAATTATTTGAAACGAAATACAATTCGGATGTATTAAAAAAAATAGCATCAATTTTATCTGTTGCTTCTATGATTGGTCTTCTCGCGGGTCAGGTTATTGCTTTGAAGAGTCTGTTTCTTGGGCTTGGTATTACAAGTACTGTTGTTTTTATTTTATTTTGGGCTGTTATTGTTTTATACACAATTGCGGGTGGACTTAAAGCTGTTGTTGTTACCGACATATTTCAAGTTTTATTTATTATCGCCGTTTTCTTTGGCTTCTTCATTTATAGCATTTTTTCTGAACCAAGCTCATTTTTTAGTTTTAGTGATTTTATATTCAGACAATCTTTTTTTGATTCTTCTAATTTATCTTTTTTAAAATTTTTACCGATTTTGATTAGTCCCATGATTTTTTCTTTGATAGAACAAGATTTGGCGCAGCGTTTTTTTTCCGCGAAAAATAAATTTATTGCCGGAATTTCTGCTTTGGCTGCGGCTGCTTTTTTAATAAGTTTTTCTTTTATTCCTGTTTACTTTGGAATGAAAGCTAGATTAAGTGGATTAATCGTTGCAAAAGGCGCTAGTCCATTAATGATTTTTTTGGAAAGTATATCAGGAGAATTTTTTTTGGTATTAGTTGTTTGTGGTTTGGGCGCGGCTGTTATTTCAACCGCAGATTCATTATTATGCGCTGTTAGTTCAAATATTTCACAAGATTTTGAGTTTGCTTTTTTAAAATTAAAAAATCGTTTATGGCTTTCAAGAATTACCACTTTGCTTACAGGTGTTATAGCATATTTGATTGCGACTTTTTCAGACAATATTATTGAGATGTTGATTAAAAGTTATGAGCTTTTAATTGGATGTCTTTTTGTTTCAATATTTGCTTGTTTTTTCAAAAAGAAACTTCATAAAAATTCAGCGATGCTTTCTATAATTTTTGGCTTTACAGCTTTTGTTTATTTAAATTTTTATTCAATTGATTTGTCCGCGATATGGTCTGTGGTTGTTTCTTTTATCGGATACTTAATTGGCGAATTGTTTTTACGAAAGACAACAGTAGAGGGTTAAGTTTAAAAATAATCAATTAATTATCGAATTTGTGTTAAACGATAGTGGTTATTTCATATTTTTGGATAACATCCTGTTGATTTGAGTTTTTTGATAAAAATTGAAATTCACTTTTTTGTTTGTCTATATTTAAATTTATGTTTTGAATGTTTTCAAATTTGTTTTCAATAAAGTCAATTATTAATGGAGTAAGCGCGGCTACAGGTAGTGGATTGAGTGGGAATCTTTTTCGATAAGTAGGTATTTTAGTCCAGCCAAAGAGCCAAAGTTCGCAATGAGTTGGTTTTTTATTACAAACTTTTATTTCAATTTGTTTTAGCTTTTGTGGTAAAGTGTAATTTTTCTTTTTATTATTTTTAAATTTTCTTTTGGAGAAAAAGTCTTTTGTTGAAACAGTATCGATTGTTTGAATTCCATCACCTAATGAAAAAATATTATAAACTTTTTCAAATACCAGTGAATCAATGAATTTGTTAGTTTCACTTTGAATAGGTGTTCCGAAAAGTATCAGTTTGTTTATTTGTAGATTTTGTTTTTTTGAACTTTCAATCGCGGCCAAATTTAACGCGACATTTCCGCCGTGGCTGTGCGCGATAATATTTATTTCTAT
>JAUWHS010000126.1 GCA_030605785.1 bacterium | reverse complement strand
CTTAAATCTTGATTTCGTTAGATATCTTTCTTTAATCATCAAAACCTCACATTACAGATTTGATAAATGAACTTGGAACAACAATAATTGTTCGAACTATTTAATTTTTTGCGAAACCAAAAACAAAAGAATCCCTGAAGCAACCGAAGCGTTGTAAGAAATATCAGACTTTTTTTGTGGCAAAGTTATCAGAGTTCCATCTTTTTTAATATTTTTAGAAATCCCTGTAGATTCATTTCCAATAACAAGACATGTTGGTTTTTTATACTCAATCTTCGCGGCATCGTTTTTGCTATCAATTACAGAAAGATATAAATTGTAACCGGCTTTTTTTATTTCTTGCGCGGCAACATTAATTGTTGGCGCAATATAAATATCTAAATGTTCCGCATAACCGGCGGAAGCTTTAAAAACAGCCGATGTTAAAATCGAACCACCTTTTCTGCATAAAACAACACCATCAACTCCGGTGCAATAAGCCGAACGCAAAATCGCGCCCAAATTTCCAACATCTTGAATTGAATCAAGTAATAAAATAAATGGCTTTTTGGTCGCATCAAACATTTTTGATTGATATTGAAACGGAGATGTAAGAGCAACAACTCCCATATGTTCCGGACTTCCCGCGATACCCGCAAGTTTATCTCTAGAAACATATTGAATATTTTGAATTCTTTGTGGTAGGTAAGGACTAATTTTACCCCATGATTTGGGTAACGGTTTAGTTGTATAAATAGATATTAACTTTCTTTTCTTCGCCTTTAGAAGTTCAATTATCGGATGAATTCCATAAACGACTTCTTTGCGTATATTTTTAACTTTTTTCTTTTTCATGTTTTTGTCTAAAATCCCGCGTATAAAATAAACTTATTTTTTTAATTCACACTAACAATTTCAAAGTTTATAATAAAACCTCTTTTAAGCAAAACGGGTCTTAATAGTTTAAAATATAGGAAAAAACGGATGTATATATTAGAAGGTAATATTGGAGTTGGTAAATCTACTTTTTTAGAATTCTTGAACAAAAAACTACAAGAAATTACAACTTTCACTGAACCTCTAGATAACTGGAATAAAAAAGTTTACGGACAATCTCTTCTCGCGAACTTCTATGAAACTCCAAAACGCTGGGCCTATACAATGGAAACCCTAACAATGATGTCCCGAGTAAAACAACACTTGAATGACCAAAACTATAAAGATCAAAAATTCGTAGTTGAACGATCAATTTATTCCGGACACTACTGTTTTGCTTTAAATGGATATAAGCACGGCTTTTTCACTCAAATTGAATGGGAAATTTACACACAATGGGTTGATTTTTTAATAAATCAAAAATGTAATCCACCTCATGGATTCATATATTTAAAAGCAAGTCCGGAAATATGTTTTAAACGAATTCAAAAAAGAAACCGTTTAAGTGAAAAAGATATAACTTTAAGTTACATCAAACAATTAGATGAACATCATGAAGACTTTTTGGTCAAAAAAGATAATGTTTTTGAAAACCTCAAAAATGTACCTGTTTTGGTTTTAGACTGTAATGAAGACTTTATAGAAAATGAACAAATTTTAAATACACACCTTTATAAGGTTAAAAAATTTATTAATGAAACACTCGAAAAAGAGCGTAAAACACCGCAAAACATTGTGGCTCAACAACAAATTTAAATAAAAGCTTATTTTTACCAAAAAAATGCAACTTTTGCTTTGACTTATCAAACTGTTTTAATTAGACTTTATTTTATCTTTGGATTAATTAATGGGCGAATAGCTCAGCTGGTTAGAGCACCTGCCTTACAAGCAGGGGGTCACAGGTTCGAATCCTGTTTCGCCTACCAGTCTTCGCTTGCTTTGCAAGCTACGCCTGGCAGGCCAACTTGTCCGGCGAAGCCTTTTTGGCGTAGACGGATTTTTTAATTAATCTTGAAATTTTTGTTCTTTTTGTTAATTTTTAATCTATGAAATAAAAATTAATTCCTCGGTAGCTCAGTTGGTAGAGCAAACGACTGTTAATCGTTGGGTCGCAGGTTCGAGTCCTGCCCGGGGAGCCATTTTCCAGTTTTGACCGTTTTCATGATCATCTCGAAGGGCTTTTTCAGCTCTATATCAAGTTTTCCATCATTATAAGAACAGTTCGATGTTAACAAAGATATTAATTTGCGTTTTTGATCTGCATTTTTAAGTTTAAATAACACTGAAGCCTTTTCGGCGAGTTCTAAAAGTAAGTTGGCATTATCCAGATAATTTGAGTCTGCTTTTTGAGAAGATAATAATTTTACAGCTAAATCTTCTTTTTCTGCTATCCATTTTTTAGTTTGTGTTAACCAAAACTCCTCACTTATTTTTTTATCTATTTTATCCAGATAAGCCTGGTCAATTCTGTATTGTAATATTTTTATTTGTTTTTCGAGTTGTTTTACATTGTTGTTGTGATATTCAATCTTATCTACAAAGCTATCTTTTAACCCCTGAAGAATAATTTTTTGAAGATCTTCACTAATACAAATACCATCCAATAATCTTTCAAACTCCATTTCTATTGTTTCTTGTTTTAAATATGGTTGCGTATTGCACTTTCCTTTTGAACCAGTACAACGATAGTAAATATATTTACCTTTTTTCATGTCTGCGGTAAGTCGACATCCACAAACACCACATCTAATTAAATTTGTATATGGAAAAAGACCTTTTCTTGATTTGCTTTTATATGGATTTACAAGAATATCCTGAACACGTCTAAATAAAACTTTATCTATTATTGCCTCGTGAGATGCATTTTCATATCTTCTGCTTTTCCAATAAAAGATTCCTGTATAAAATTCATTTTTTAAAATATATTCCAATGTGCTTTTGCCAAAAGATTTTCCACTTCTATAAACTATTCCATCATCAATCATTTTTTTTCTTAAAGTGGAAAGTGAGTATCCTCCTGTTGCATATAATTCAAAAGCTCTTTTAACAAAAGGAGCCGCTTGCTTATCTACAATGATTATCTTTTTTCCGTTTTCTTCAGCATTCAAATAACCATAAGGAGCAACGGAAGGAAAAATACCTTGTTCTGCTTTTTCCAACATACCCTTTTTAGTTTCCTCTGATAGATTGTCTACATAATTTTTAGCCATTAACGCTTTAATCCCAAAAATAAATTTTTCATTTGACCGAGAATCTCGACTTAAAATCACATTTTCTTTAACAAGATGAACTTTGATGTCTGAGTATTCGATTAAACGATCAATTAAAGCATAATCGGATATATTCCTGAGCAAGCGATCTGTTTTTTCTACAAAGATATGTTTTATTGTTTTATTCTCAGCAACAAAATCAAACATCTTATTAAAGTGTGTTCGACCAGCTTTTTTAGCTGTTTCTACATCAATAAATTCTGCTTCAATTGAATAGTTATTTTTATGAGCATATTCCTGTAATAATTTTATTTGAGCTGGAATAGAATACCCTTCAGCTTCTTGTTCTTTAGACGATACTCTTGCATAAATTATTGCTTTGTCCATTAGATGGCTACCTTTTTATTAATAAGATTTTTTATTTCTTTGTAAAAAGATAATTTATATATTTTTCAGAAAAGAAAAATTTGTGAAGTTTTTATTGGAAAATAAAGCAAAAACAAGTAAGCAAAAACAAATGTCCTACTTACTTGTTTTAAAATAGAAAACTAAAATACACCAATAACAATTTTAATTATTTTACTGGTGATGCTTCATTGTGGTTACTTCTTTTTAGCACAACTTCTATTGCATCATCTGGAATATAAATACTACCACCACGTCTCACATAAACTTCATCTGATAACTGGTTTAACTCGAGAATATATGACACATCATCTGTAATCGGTTCGAATGAAATACGCCTTAAGTTCTTCTCCATTTCAGACAATTTTCCAGGTAACTGAAAAATACGCGATGCCTCAGCCCAGTCATTTCTTTTGCGAATACTTATAAAAGGTGTCTCACATAAATTAGCATAAAGCTTGAGTTTATGCCCAACATACAGCCTAATTGCATTCTTAAAAGTATGAATATTGTCATATCTCGCCTCTGGCAAATACGCACCACGCAAAGATACTTTTGATTTTTTTCCTACGTTTATTTGTGTTCCCAAAAATGTGTCATATGGCAGTGAATTTGGATTTCCATTAACCTTTATATTAGTAGGAACCGTGTATACTAAATTCAGAAACTGATCAGTATTATTTATAATTTCTGAAATATATGCTGTCGCATTGATTATAAAAGTGCCTGCTAGTAAAAATATGAACAAAAATAATTTTCTATATATAAATCTAAATCTCATAAAAACAACCTCCAAAATTAATTATAAACTTGCACCATGACTAATTAATAAATCTATTATCGACTTATTACCAATTGAAACAGCATAAAAAAGTGGTGTTATATTTTTATCAAAATTAAGATTAGGAAGATTTGGAGCCACAGGACAAGCCATCTGGTTTACATTTGCACCATTATCCAATAAAAATTTAACAATCTCTAGTGATTGCGTAAGAATAGAACTGTGCAAAGGACTAAATGTCCAAGGATAACTTAAATCTTCTTTATAAAATTTTCTCGCGTCAACTACCTTGTTTAAATCAGCACCATTTTTAAGTAAAAAACTAAGCATATCAATAAAACGTCCACTCCTAAAACCACGACAGTACAAAAAGGTTAAGAATAAGGCATTATTATACATATCATCATCGTTAATGTTATATCCATGATCTATCAATTCTTCAATAAACTCTATAACTTTTTCATTAGAATAACTATTACAACGACTAATAAAAGAAGACAAAACCGTACACCTAGATTGACACGGAAATGCTTCACGTTTTATGTCTAAACAAGCTCCATTCCTAATAAGTGACAATGTAGAATCAATATCATTTGAATCTAAAGCTATAAATAAAGGTGGCAGCATTTCTGTAGGTCTAGAATTAATATCTGAAAAATAAGGATAAATAGCATTAATATCTACACCTTGTTTTATTAACTCTTCAAGAGCCTTAATCTTTTTTTTCATTAAAGCAATCAAAATCGGTTGAAACTGCTTGTAAAAACATTCTTCTTTTTGGGAATTTTTATTTATATAAAGTTCCTTTTTTTCAAGTATTTGTTTTGCTTTTTTTCCACGCAGATTTCCATATTTGCAACATTTTTCATGTTCATCGTCAAATTTTTTAAGTTGTTTTTCATAAAATCTTTTTCTAGATTGTTTATTTGCTTTTTCATACTGGTTTGTAAAATGAATATCCGCTCCTAATTTTATAGCTCTTCTTATTCTTTCTGGTGAATCAGCATAAATAGCATTTGAAAGTTCTTTATATAAATATTGATTTATTTCCTCTTCATAACCCAAACAACTGGAACCATGTTGTACTAAAATACATGCTAATTCTAGATAACCTAATTTTACAGCATGTTGAGCAAGTGTTTGATCTGCATAGATAATATTTATATCAGCACCACTATTCAATAATTCTTCTACCGCATTAATTTTATTGAGTAATGTTCCCCATAATAAAGCCACTTTATTATCTACACTAAAATTAATATCGGCTCCAGCTTGAACGGCTTTTTTTATTTCCTTAACAGAATTATTTAATATTGCTTCATGCAACATCTCTTGCACATTTATTGAATTATTATTTGCAAAAACATTTGATATCGTAAGTAAAGTTATGAATACTAAATTTGATATTTTCATTTTTATAACCCCCAAAAAAATTAATTATAAACTAGCGCCATGCTTACGAAGAAACTCAGCTATTCCAATATTGCCTTTATTTATCGCAAAAGATAATGGTGTCAAACAAAGAGATGGTTGATGAGTATCAGGATTCGCTTTTTGATTTATATGAGCACCAGCATTTAATAAAATTTCAACAATCTCTAAGGAGTCATTTTCAATAGCTTTGAATAAAGGTGTCCAATTACAACCGACAGGAATCTTTTTATATATTATTTTATTTGGATTCGCACCATTTTTAATAAATAGCTCAAGAATTTCTTTTTGGTAATCACAATATAGCCAATTGAAATTAATTGTTGCTTCCCAGATATCATTAACATTATATCCTCGATCTATTATTAACTGGAGTAATTCAAGAGCTAAGTCTTTATTATAAGTAGCGATCCAAATAATCTTTGCAATCAATTGTATTTTTCCAACAGGAGAACAATTGATTATTGTATATCCTGAAAAAGATGCTCCATTTTTTAACAATATAAATGCATCTTCAATAATTTTGTGATTTTCGCTATTTGAAGCAAGTTCTAAAAGAGTTCCTTTTTGATATCCATTTGAATAAATAGCGTCTAAATCAGCGTTACAATTTATTGCTAATAATATTGCCGAACTAACATCATTTAATTTTAAAGCTGTTTCTAATAAGGCTTTATTTGCTTTAGCACCATATTCTAACAAAGTTTTAACTGCATAATATTTTTTGTATAGTACTGCCCATTCAAGGAATTTTTTACCATCAAAATCTTTTTGTATGTCTGCTCCAGCTATTATAGCTTTTGCTATATCTTCTTTAGAGTCTAATAAAATTGCATCATATAGTAATTTTTGTGGATTTTGTTTTGCCTCTTTAGGTTGAGCTTTCAAATACTCTTTATATTCCTTATTAAGCTGATCAATCGCTTTTTGGGTAATGTCATATTCTGGATCCACAAACGAATCTGCATCTCCACAAACACCAATATCCAAAACAGCTGATGCGCCTAAGTTCTTTGCTATTTTGTTAGCAATGGACATAAATTTAGAATATATTTCACTCACTTTTTGATATAATGAGTTAACTTTTTCACTTGAACCAGAATATTGGGATTGGTGATTTTGTAATTTTTTAATACGCTCATGTAAATCAGCCGCTTCAAAAGATTTTGGAATCTGACCAGGACTTTCTGGACGATCTATTCCGTTAAAAGAAATAAACACAACAGGCTTTGCTGTAAGTTTATTAGGAAGAGACCCTTTTGATACAAAAATTCCTAAAACAGATAACATTAATAAAGTTAAAATAAAAATAATTCTTTTCATAAAATAACCCTCTAGTTAATTAATTCGTTCAATGATAAGTGCTCGAGTTTCTTGACCAGCTTTTCCCCAACCAACCATTTTATTATTGTTGTTTATATCATTTATTACTTCTATGGATTCAAGATCTATAGACATATCCCATTTTAAATCTAAAATGCTATCAAGAACCTTAACAACTCCATTATCCCAAAACGCCCCTTGTTCTTCGCGTGATCCAACAATAATTCTGTTATTATTAATTGCAGCTGCTCTAAAATTTTCGATTATTTGATACTCCCCGCTTTCCGGTCTCCATAAGAAACTGTGAAATATGTTTTGAGCTTCAATTTGAAACCAACCAACAACTTCCCCTAAATCATTTATACCAGTTACGGTACAAGAAAATTTAATTGGTAAAATTTGTTTGATTCTGCTTTTCAGATTGATATATTTAGCTAATTTTTTCCCATTTTGTCCTAAAATATTTCCCGCCACTTCTGAATTATTATTAACTCTTAAGTAATAACCATTTGCTTGTGGATACCATTTTGAATCATCATCGACAACTGTGTCAGAATTATCTTTCTTAAGATATAGCTTACTATCAACAACAAATACAAGTTCATCATGATCATTAGAAAATGATTCTGATAAAAATCCAGAATTATTTATATATGGCGGACAACCTATTCCTAATATTGATGATCTCAAATTTATAGGTATTGTGGTAATAGCATTGTCTTGATCCCAAATAAACCACAATGTATTTGAACAAGTAATTCCCCCAACTTGATTTTTATCGTTGATACTTGTTGCATAACTTTCTTTTGCTAGAGTCGCTTTTCCGATATCATAAACTTTATATTGTGTTGCACAAATAAAGGAAAATACAAAAATAAAAAATGTAAAACTTAAAAAAATTAACCTTTTATTCATTTCAACAACCTCCAAATAAATTACAAACTAGCACCATGAGACAATAAAAATTCTGCCATTGAAGAATGACCAAGATTTATTGCATAAGAAAGAGGAGTTTGGATTCCTTTAGTCCCCCTATCAGGAGTAGCTTTCTGATTTATGTCTGCGCCATAATCTAATAGTACTTTGGCCACCTCAATACCACGGTTTAGATAACCTGCTGAATCAGCGCCAAAATAGATAGCTCTTAATAATGGAGTACTAGATATTTTAAATTCATCTATTATTTGATTTGGATTCGCACCATTTTCTAGTAAAAGTTTAATAGTTGGCAAATCAAAAGAATTCAGACTAGTAATCGCCCAATATAAAGGACTTTCAAACCAGTCACAACGATTTTTACAAACATCATATCCATGATCTATAAATGCTTGAATTAATTTTAAAGGAATCACCCCACTCCGACTAAGCGCATAGCATAATAAATCAGCTTTACCATCTGTTTTCTCAGAAAAATCTGCACCATTTTTTATAAACAAAAATGCTGATTCATAATCATTTGTTTTTAAAGCATTATATACAAGACCATGATTAAGGAAAGTGATATTAATATCGGAACCTTGTTCTATTAATTCTTTAACAGCATTAGATTTTTTGAGAATTAAAGCCTGAAAAATTGGAGGACAACCATCTCTCTCTAAACTAACATCAGCACCAGCGTTTATAGCGTCCCTAATATCATCAGCCGAATCTTTTAATATTGCTTGATACAATAACTCTTGTGTATCATATATTTCTTTTAATGTTCGTATATTAAGTTCTCTTTTTCTGTGTTCTATTTCTTTTTTATATTCTAGTTCTTTGCGCTTGCGCTCTATTTCCTCGTATTCTTGTTCCCTCTCTTCCAAATCTTTGACTATCTTTCCACGCTCTTCCCGAGCTTTTAATTGTATTTCATTTTCTTTGTACAAATAAATTAAACTCAAATCCTTCCGACAAAAAGGACAATTTGGTTCACGCTTAATCCAATCTTTTAAACAATTAAAGTGAAACAATTGTTTGCAACAAGGTGTTACAAAATCATCCCCACCTTTACATGACTCTAAACAAATAGAACAATCTATATCCACGCCAATGTTACAAGAACTAAAGGAATCTTGTTGCTTCATCGACACCAAAGAAGCTGTAAAAGATAAAAACATTAAAATTGATATAGAAATAAAACGACTTATTTTAAACATAAGAACCCCCAAATAACTTAATATTTTCTTTTATTTATTAAACTTTCAGCAACTATCACAATAACCAGCTATAAATAATTATTTAACTCTTATTTCTGAAATAAAGTTAGGTCTATTTTGCTTCAATCTATCGCTTGGAATTTCCACTTCATAAGGCCTTCCCCATTGAACAAGCTTCTCATCACAAAATTTAAACCAAAAAGTATCATGCACATCTGGATATTTGCTGGGACCTACTAATGGGTCATATTCTTGAAATGTATATTCGTATTGCAATACCTCTACAACGTTATTTGATTGATCTAGAGTAGAAGCACGAACATATCCATCATTACCAAGTATTTTGACTACGTCATTTTTACTCATACCTAATTCAATAGCACCCATTCGTTGTTTTAAATATTTGTTTTGCTCCTTTACACATCCCACAAAAAAGAACACCGTTAATACAGGAATAATAATTTTCAACACTTTTTTCATCTTAATAACCCCCAAGTTTACTTATTAACCTTTTTTAGGCTTCCCTGGTTTGTTTCTATTTCCATTAATAACAGCTTTATAGTTTTCTTGAGAAATCTCGGTTAAACGCTTTTCTATTCTTTCTTCCAAGGTGTTTAGTTTTTCAACCAATACACTGAAATCTTTTTCTAATAGATCTACTCTTTGTTCCAAATTAGATTTAGCATTTAAACCAGCAACTAAAAACGGTAATAATAAAAGAATCTTTTTCATTTATTTTGTCCCTATTTAAACACTTCTTCCATGACATTCAATCACTAACAATAGGATACTTTACCTACAAACCCACGCAACCGCTCACAGCCTGAATTGACAAACCCTGCGAACTTATATTTTTTTTCAATATGAATATAAACTTTGGTATAATTTAAACACTGCAGAAATAAGCTGTTTTAGGTTATAAACTCACGCTTTTTAGATAAATATAAATTGTCAATGTTTTTATCTTTAACTATGTATTTCGATAAACTGAGGAAAGCTTATGGCACACTGGGGTTGGTACTGGAAAATTAAATTAAAACACTCACGAAAACGACTTTGTTGCAACCTTCCAATCATAGATTCATTTGTGCTTTTTAAGAAAGATCAGAAATATACTTTCACGGTGCCTGGGTACCAATTAACAGCAATTCCTTCAGATGAATGTTTCAAGGTTACTTATGGAAAAAACAAACAACATTCTTATACAATTCCCTTTGAAAAACAGTCATGCAATTATGGCGGCTACAGATATTTCTTTCGATGTCCAATATGCAAAAAAAGAATGCGTAAACTATATTTTACAAGCGGAGCATTTCTTTGCAGAAAATGTTTAAACTTAGGTTATCACTCACAAATTCTAGTTCCATCTACACGCAATATGTTACTCACAAGTAAAATAGAAAAGCTATTGAAATCCAAAGGCGGCGATCTTTATGAAAAACCAAAATATATGAAGCAAAAAACATTTGAAAAATTAAGAGATAAATATTTTGAATATGAAGAGAAATGGCACAATGGGATACGAAAAGAATTGTTAAGTTATTATCCTAATAAAAGGGATGAGGTCTTAAAGCTGATATAGCTTAAATTTTTCTTAACCATTTTTAATTAACCAATCAACAGCTTCCTTCATATATTTTATGTTTTCTATTAATTTTCTTGTTTTAGTCTCTGAATATTCGAAACTAAGAACAATATCCTTTTCCATTTTTTTATAAATATATTTGGTTACAGTTCGTTCACTAATATATTTCAAAGCCCATTCTATTAAGATTTGCTCTTCTGAACTCCAAGAAGGTTTCGCATACTTATGATATATAATATCTACAAACCACGATCTGATATCTACGCCAAGCTTAACTGCTTCACCTATATCTTTACCAATATTCGTAGAACAACCTTCAGCATGTGAATATAAATCCTTCCACTTATTTAACATTAATTTTCCTGCATCGTCATTGTCATAACAAATCAAAAGTTTCGATTTCTTTTTAGCAAGATAGTCAGTTACGTTATCAGGATTTTTTATGTTGCTACCAACAGATATTACAAACGCAAAATCACCCACAGAATTATAAACAGCATAAGCATCAAGCTCAGACTCAACAATAATCATTACGTTATTCCGAGTGTTCCCAATAATATTAAGACCGTTCATGCTTCCTGATACTGCTATATACTTTGGGAATTTATCATTTTTTTCCCAATTATAACGCCTTATTTTTAATCTAATTACATTACCATTAACAAAATCAATAACAGGAATTACGATTCCTTTGGGAAGCCATAATTGTTTGTTACTTTGCTCTATTCCCCAATCATTTTTTTCATTCCATAAATCAACTGAATTCCAACCAATCTTATATTGTTTAATTGTTTCAAAAGAAACACCTCTCCTTTCTAAGTGCTTTAAAATCTTTGGTTGTTGCAACATTTGCTCATGAGTTTCTTTAACAAAGGAGTTAGCCTTATTTGTCCATTTACTTGGTAACGGTTTAAGTTGGGTATAGTTATGGGTATTTGTTTTATTTAATTTATTAAAGGAAGGGAACGATCTATCTGGAACAACAGCATCTACTCTATCAACTGCCTCTTTAAATGAAAGGCCTAAAAAGTCTCTACAAAATTGGATGCTATCACCACTTGTTTCACATTGACGACAAAAATAATATCCTAAACAATTTTTCATCTGCCTGTTTGGCTGAATAACAAATCTATCTTTTCCACCACAAGTTGGACATTCAGAATGATATTCACCTCCTCGTGTAAAAGCAATCTTTTTTGGGCTAATACCTATTTCTTGAGCAAGATTAATAAGAATCATTATCATCTTTCTTTTTAATTAAAAACTGTGGAGATGGTTGAGCTGGTGGGCTTCATATATGTCTTGCCAGAAAAATAGCAATGAAAAAATTAGACAGATTTTTAAAAAGAACAAAAACAAGCCCACTAGTCCAACCATCTCCACCAATTATTCACTTATTTTTCTAATACGCCACAAAAAAGTACCTTGATGACTACCGTTTTGTTCTAAGCGGAAACCATTTTCAATACGATTTTTGTAGAAAGCAAACTTCTTTGCCAAGCTACGTTGATTAATATTTCCTTTTCTATCAATAGCTAATTCAAGAAGGGCTTCTTGTAGCGTTTCTTTTACTTCGGGATTGGAACTATTTTTTGAAATGGTACTATCATCCAAGAGTTGTCTTACTTTAATAGATTGTTCCCCAAAAATTTCATGCCAAGCCGTAAATAATGAGCTTAGTAATATTCTTATTGGATCCGAGTTTTCTATCTCTTTACGGGTTTTACATGGATCAACCATATCTGTCCATACAATTGCCGATCTAATCCAGTCACTCCATTCTTCAAATCTTCCAAACGGTTTTATTTTTTGTGATGGTTTTCCAGCAACAGAATAAGCTCGAAGAATAGTTAATCCAGCTTTTACAAGTGAACTACGATTCTGAGGTATGTATTTTCGCAAATCTAATGCAAAAGATCGTTCTTCTGGATGTTCAAGTTTTGGATCAAGTTTGCATAACAATGACCTGGTTGAAAGATCACCCATAAAAGTTAGATTATTACCTGTTACTAAAAATGTTGCATTTGTTAATACAGTTCTAGTTTCATTTCCACCCAATAGACGATCTTTATATTCATGTTGAGTCAAAATAGAACACAAAGAAGCACTCTTAAAAGGTTTTTCTATATTGTCATAACAAACAATAGGATCTCCTTCAATTAAAACCGCCATAATGCGTTTCTTTTCTTCAGTTTCATTTTCAGATTGGGCAATGACGCTATTCGTCTTTCCTGTTCCAATTAATGCGATAACGTCAGCCAAAAGACTCTTACCACTTGCCATTTTAGGAGCCGTAAAACCAAATAATGGTGCAGTAGAAATAGATTTTCTAACCAGAACGGTAAGAATTGCAGACAAAACAACTGATTTACTTGCTTCATCTTCAAAAGGGAAATCTTTCAAAATGTACAGCAACTCATCTTTAGCTTTTTTAGCATCCTCTAGTGTTGGATTCTGCAGAATTTTTGCAAAGGTATAATCACCTGAAAAAAACAAGAGACCTGAAGAAATGTCATATCCTGGAGAATCCAAAACAGAGCCGTCACAACGCAACGTTGGTGCATTAATTATGCCCGTTAGAACAGAGACCTTCCATTCTTGTTTTGCAATCAAATATCTAGAAATTTTTTCTGGACAATCAATTTTCTTAAGGCTTCCAGACCTAGCATCAAATATTACAAAATTCCCAATCTTCGTCAGATACACAGTTAAAAATGCCTGATCAATTTCCTTGATAACAATAGCATCATTAGATCTTTTTATTATTATATTTTTATTGCTTGGTGAGTTTGAAATTTTTATAACACGAATCAACTTACCTGACCGTTGATAAATATGATCTTGTTGTTTAAGGAGAAGTTTTTCTGCTTCATCTACAGATTCTGGAAGTTTTGAAGGTTCAAGATATATTGTATTTTCAAATAATTGCTTGTTAACCAAGAATGATTCATAAGACTCTAGTAAAGAAATAACCTCTGATGCTTTTGCTTGAGCTAAACTTTCGATTGGTATATCTAAAAACTCTTCCCATGAAAGATTCCCATAACCAAGTTCGATTTTCTTTTTATTAATATCATTTTCTTCACTATCCAATTTCTCGTGAGTTGCAATGCGAATGTCTTCGCAAGATGAGAATCTTTCTTTCTTAGTTCTTTGTTCTTTCTTTGTCTTTTTGGTATAATTTTTCATATAAATTCTTTTATCTGCCATCAACTTTATTGATGGCTTTATTTTTTACTACCATTCATTTTTTCAACTTTTTTCACGACTGCATGCTCTAACTTCACAGCTATTTTTTTGCAGCTTACATTTCTTTTTATTTTTTTCCTCGGCATTCCATTTGCTAAACAATGCAAAAAGACCTTCGACCAGCTTTTTATCTGCTTTAGACAAAGATCGTAAATTAACAGATGTCTTTTCTCGTTTACGGTTGAGAGCTATTTGATTTGATAAATTGTTTTTGTTAGATTCAATCATACAAATTTCCTATTATTTGTAGGTCATCATTTTGTTGATGGCCGTTTTTTTTATTTACTAACATTCGTACATATTTTTTTATTTTTTAAACGTCGATCAATTCGAATTAATATCGAAAACAAATTAGCTAATTTGTTCAAATCATCTGAAGGCAAAACAGGTTCTTTTGACAACGTCTCCGTTGATTTAAAAACAACCTGTGAATCTTTAAAAACATTCTTCACACAAACTCCTTGAATAAAAACATTAAAAAACTGACTATCAATTACCTTTCTCTTTTTCTTTTTCCTCCAAGTCCCACTCCAACAACAAAGCAAAAAAATCAATAAGTTGCTGCTTGTCTTGCTCCGAAAAAGAATCTGTTGATGCTTCTCTTTTATCAAAACTGCTATGAATCGTTTGATCTGTATTTTGATTGTTCATTGAAGACATTTCATTGCCACGCTCTGTTTTAATTAAACGCTTTGAATTTCTTCAAACTTGGCAATGATCTCCTGTTCAATGAGATCCGATACGGTTTTATTAATTGGATGAAAAATTGGAAGAGATTTATCCCCAACTTTTCGAGTAGGATACGTTAATCTGAATCCGCCTAATGGACGAGTACGAATTCCAATGCTTCCAAAATAAAAAGAATCATTAAGCACAAAGCTTGCAAAACCAACAAGCCCTTCGTTTGGTCGTATTGGAATAATTTGAATGTTTTTTATTTTTTGTTCCATCGTATTTACCTCTTAAATGTTAACTAATATTTTTCAACGATGAAACAAGATTACAATGAGAGATGTGGCGCACTTTGCGCCACAATATTTTGAATTTAAATACGCTTATAAGACGAACTTATCATAATATATGATTTTTTTGGGGCTCCAATATCATAAGAATCTTCACGAATGATTATTAAAAAATTGGGCAAACCATTTTTCTTAAAATTATCATTTATACTTTTTATTATAAATCCAATTTTTCTTTCTTGATCATATGTTAATTCTTTTAATGGATTACACCCTTCGAACATTTTATTCCATGCAGATAAAAAAGAAATTTTGTTTTTCTTTATTTCATTAATAACTTTAAGTAATTCTGATGGTTGCTTACTCTTTTTAAATTTAATTAATTTGTCATTTGCTATAAATTCTGCCGACGTAAAAGTATATTTCCATCTAAATTGAAAATCATTACTAATTTTTTTGCATATATGATCAACGTCTAAACATTCTTCAATAATATTCAAAACTCTTCCTGCATACTGTTTAAACATTTGTATATCAAACGGTCTTGATGCATTTAATTCAGTATCATAATAGGATCTTGGCTGTCCAAAAAGATATCCAACCGTAAATGAATGACGGCATTCTTTTAAAATTTTAACATTGTCATCTTTTTCAATTAGTTCTTTTTTAAAGGCTTCGTATGAGATAAGGTTATAACAATTTAAAAAACCTCTTAACTTGTTTAAAGCTAAACCATCTAACACTTCATTTGTGTTTTCAAGCTCTATTTTTTTAAAATTCCATTTCCAAAACTTCGGAAATAACTTTTTAGTAAGTTCTACGGTTCCTGCTTTCATTGCAAATCTACTCCCTATACTTTTATAATTTTGATACAAAGCAATCTGAATCATATTCATAGCAATGAATTTGTTGCTAGTCTTTCCTGCTTGGTATTTTGATGGATCTTTAAACTCTTCAATACATTGCAAAATCCAAGAATCTATTATGTTATGTTGCTTAACAAATTCTCTAATTTCTGTGTAAGCTTCATCCATTTCCTTATTTGCAGCCTTTTCAAGCTTATTTAAAGGTTTAATTTTTTGTTGGTATTTTTTGTCAATTTTAGTAATTATTTTTTTAAATTCTCCCGAAAAAACCTCCACACAAAATTCATTTAAAACGTCTACAAAAACATTTGTATCATCAATTGATTTCAATCGCTCAAAAGTAGATTTCAATCTCTTTGAAGATTTAACCATAATTAGCCACCTTTTAAATACATCTTAAAACAAATAGCTCTATCTCATTTAATAAAAACTATTATATCATTTCGCGAGGACTTTTCACTTGATTACAAGCCTAAAAACAAATAAAAAAATAATATCGTTTAAATATTTTTTCAATATGAATGAAAAATATCTTATGGCACAAAATATATGGCAATGTGATGGCAAAATAAACTTAGGCAAACAAAATTTGCTTAATCGCAAAAGGCCTGATTTCATCAAAAGAATAGTGGATCAGATAGTCCAAAAGAGGGAGCCATCCTACGCTCTTCGCCTTCGGCTCGTAGCTACGGATGGCAAGCCATCTTCGCCATAAATAGCAAACCCTCTCCACTAAAAATAAAAAGTTTTTATGCATTATGTCTATATTTTGAAGTCAGTAAAGTTTCCTGAAAAAATTTATGTGGGTTATACAAATGATCTTAATAATAGATTGTCTGTTCACAACGAAGGAAAATCCATATATACAAGTAAATACAAACCATGGGAACTGCACGGTTACATGGTTTTTAAAGATAAAGAAAAAGCAATTAAATTCGAACAATATTTAAAATCTGGTTCTGGAAAAGCTTTTGCTAAAAACCACTTTTAACAGGTTCGCCTGTCCTCCGTAGCTACAAGCCGTAGGCACAGAGCGTAGGAGGAAACGCTATCTTAAAACATCATCCGGTCGTGCATTTTCAATTAAACGCTTATAAATATAAAATTATTGTCTTGTAACAAAAAAAGAAGGGTTTAAAACATGGCAACAAATGGTTTCTGGGGAATCACAAAAAATGGTGACGAAAAAATGATTTACAATCATTACGATTCCTATCCTGATGGCTTGGGAGAGGAGGTTGTTTTTTTAATACAAAATAATCTGGAATGCCTAGAAGAAGTTTTTGAAAAGATTATTTTAGTAAAAAATATAGACAATTTGGATAAGGATGAAGCACAATTTATCTTGATAAGTCCAAAAACCTTGGTATCCGAAAAGATACGAGAAAAATACTTTTCTGAATCTGCAAAAATATTTTTTGAAAATGGCAACTTAGAATATGGATACATGATAGATCTTGATAAATCTGTATTAAAGCTGTCAAAGCAAAGTGAAAAGTTCCTGTTTTAGCAAAGTAATAAGTTCCGGTTTTACTAATATCATCGGTTCCTTTTAAAAGGTTAAATGGTTGTGCGATTGTTTACAATTTGAAACTTTTTCCAGGGATGATTTGGTCCTG
>JAUWHS010000006.1 GCA_030605785.1 bacterium | reverse complement strand
AATATAATCATTCATTGTTATAACGGCATCTATTCTTCCAATATTTGTTGGTTCTTCAACAACAATAGTAAAGCCCAAAAGCTTTAACATCGCATAAAATAACAACTGATAATCTTGTTCTTTCTGTTTATCTTGAGCGATGTAAGGAATATTCGCGTAAAATATTTTCATTGTTTTTATAAAAGATTCAACATCATTTTCTTCAAGCGCCGTTTGCAATGAAGCATAGAAATTTCTTATATCTGCCTCGCGATAGTTTGTACTACTTTTGATTAAAAGCTGTAGAAACGAATTCTTCACTTCCAGGTTCGGATATGATAACTGATAATTACCTGATCTTTCATTGTAGTCAGTTATTGTTAAATAACCGGTTTGATAAAAAACAGTTAAAGGATACAAAGCTTCGATATCAAAAGAGCCAAGTTCTATCGGCCCAACGTCTACCCTCTCTAGTTCTTTTATTTTATAATTTTGTTTTTTTATTAACTCTATTAAAAAAGTTGGTGTTCCTGTTTCAAACCAATAATTTTCAAAATCCTTTTTCTTTAAACATGTCATTATAGAAAGAGGATTATAAACCTTTTCTCGTTTCTTAGAAAATCTATAACCGTTATACCAGTCCTTTAATTTCAAAGATATTTGATTTATAGAAGTTTCATATCGAGCGGCCAATGATTTCATTCTATCTTTAAAATAAAAATCGACTTCCTTTTGTGTATAACCAAATAATGTTGTTGCCTCTTCATCAAAGGTCAAATCATATAAATTATTTAATCCAGAAAAAATCGATGTTTTTGAAAACTTGCTTACACCTGTTAAAAATACAAACTTCAAATATTCGTCTAATGATTTGAGTTGTCCATAAAAACCTCTTAATATATTTCTTACTTCTTCTGCTATTTTTATATCAGTTATATGATCAAGAATCGGTTTATCGTATTCATCAATTATCACTACAACTCTATTTTTTTTAAACAATTCAATAATTAATTTTTCAAATTTATTTATTAGCGATGGAGCGCTACTTACATCAATTCCATATTCAGATGCGATTAATCCTATCTTCCACGTCAAATTTTCTTCCAAATCTTCTGCTGTTTTATGTCCAATTCTTGACATATCAATTCGAATTACCGGATGAGATTCCCATTTGTAATTTGAGTCATAAATCCACAAACCTTTGAATAATTCTTTGTTCCCTTTAAATATTTGTTCTAACGTTGAACAGAGCAATGACTTACCAAATCGACGCGGACGAGAAATAAAAAAGGTTGTCCCCGTTGTTATAATATTGTAGATTTGTTTTGTTTTATCTACATATAAATAATCACCATTTATTACTTTTTCAAAGGTTTGAATACCAATTGGAAGCTTTTTCATTATTTTGCCTTGTTTTTTATAGAAACCATTTTAAAACATTAATATGATATTAGCACATACACAAAAACGAGAAAGCCCCGATCAGAACGACCGGGGCTAAAAAAATTAGATAATTAAAATTTAGAATCGATACGTCAAACTTGAGTGAACACCCCAAGCGTTACTTGTACCCAAACTTTCGTAGAATTTGTTTCCTTTATAATCAACTCTTCTTGTATTTCTATTTGGTTGTCCCCACAAATCATTGTAGGTACTACCATTTAAGAATATTGAACCACGAATCAAGAATTCTAAACTATCTTGAAAATGCATTTCAATTCTTGCGTTAAGCTCTGTTCCCAAATAACTACTTGCTTTTTCTGTTGATGAATTCCAACCAGTCACATGAACCAGCTCCTCTCCTTGTTTTACGACTTGTTGATGGAACCCTCTTTGGGTCATATTAATTACTGGAACAACGACAGTATTATCACCACTCAATATTTCTAATGGGGCGCTATTAAAAGGCGCGTACCCATCATCATCCCACTTATACATACTCTTTGCAGACCAAAAACCAATTGCATTAAATTGGAAAAATAATTTTTCTTTTTCTTTATATGGATGCCAAATCAAACCGGCGCCAAGCATACCTAAATTACTTGCGTCATTGTAATGGTTATATGCATAACCTTTATGATATGAAAGATTTAATGGACGAGGCATAAATCGGGCTTCCAACATTGCATAACTTAAAACTTCTAAACCCATATAGTTTTGATCACGCAAGGTTAAAAAACCTGTATAATTTCTATTTTTATATTGTTGCCCTTCGACAGAATTGTAAGGATAATTATCACCGGAAATATATCCGGCCATTACTGCAGGCTTCAAATGAAGCTTTTCCCAGTCATAGCTTAAGTCAGCAAGAGCCATAAAACCTTCATAATTTAATTTGAATGGTTCACGAAACCGTTCTTGACCGAGAAGCTTTGAGTTGTAAGCATAACGTTGATCAAACGTCTCATATCCCCCAGCAAGACCCGATGGAACTACAGTCATGCCACCAATAATTCTTTGTCCATTTTTGTTAACACCCATATTATCAGCACTATTTATAACATCAGCCAAATCTTTTGTAACCGGAGCCTTGGAACTTCCATAATAAGGACCTGTTTGATCAGCAATTCCATAGTCCTGCAAGGGACTATAGTAAATATTACTATAAACTTCTTTTACATCACCTGTAATCGAATCCCGTTCAGTTTCAATTACGTTTCTATCAATTGCGTGAACATTTTGGCGACCAAATTGAAACGCGCCTTCAACATTAAATCTCCAGCCGCTTTTTTGCCAATCAACCATAGCGCCAAGGGTTCCAAAACGAGAACTGGCATCCGCTTTTAATTCAATACCTTGTTCCGGAGCGCGAGTCCACATCGCGTATGGTTGGACATAAAGTTTGCCCATTTTGTTTGTTTCTTTTTCATAATTAATTCTCGCGGACCAACTTTGTTGATCATTCGTTTTTCCTCGACCGGTATTTCCCGTATCAAATTCTGAATTATTATCTCCACGATCTTTTAATAATTGAGTGTGAAGCATTCTTCTTGGTTGTGTTGGAAAACAATTTGTTTCTGACCATTGAGAATAGTAAATATCAAAAGTTGTAGTATCAAAAAGTCTCATGCGAAACAACGCGCCAGGAGGAGATTGAGGAAAACGAACAGCTCCACCCTGACCACGCCAACCAAGATGTTCCAAGCCAATGTCATAATAGTTACCAAGTGTTAAACCACGACCAAGAATGTATTCAAAGTAACCCATTTTTAGATCAACCGGATTCTTATTCAATCTTTTATTGAAGGTTCCAAAATGAATATTAAACCAAACGTCTTCCAAGAAAATTAAAGGTACAAGCATGCCATGTTTGTGATCATCCATGAAGCGAACTTCTTTATCCGGTTCACGGTTATGCATATAAATATCTTCTTCTGTCATATGAACATAATAAGAATCATTTTGCCAAAAATTATAACTTGTTAATTTCGCGAAAAATTCAGTTGAAGCCTTTCCATACTTTTGCAACCCCTGAATCGCGTACAAATATAAACTGAATTTTTGTCGAATCATATCAAGATTATCAGAATAATCGTGACGGAACGTTACAGAACTATTTAAAGTGATGTACTCTTCACGCAATCTTGTTTTTAAAAAAACATTGATGTCAGGAGATGTTAAAGAAAATCTACCAAGAGCTAACTTTTGAGGAACAACTAAATCTCTTTCTTTTACATCTGATTCAAGAATTGCCTCCATCGCTCTGCCTTCAGCAAGCTGATCCATTTTTTCTTCTTTTGAAAAACCGGCTTCTTTGATGTTGCTCACTTTTGCTATCGCGGCTAACTTTTCATCCATGCTCGCATAACCGGTATCAAGTTTCTTGGCAAACAACGAAACGGAACTAAAAGTAAAACCAATTAGAATCAGTAATCTCACAACCCTTAATCCACTCATACCTTCTCTCCTTCTTGTTAAGGTAATATATATATATTTCCAACAACTCTTTTTATTTCTCCTCTTCAAAATCTTGTACATCTTGAACAAATCCTAGCTCCTCCTCTGTTTCTTTTGTTTTTAATGTTTCAGGATCTTTTGATTTTATCTTAACTCGTTTTTTAATATCAACTTTTTTTCTTTTTTGTTTTTCCTCTATCTCAAAACCAAGAGCTTCTTCCTGTTCAAAATCATCATCAAATTCAACTTCTTTTTTCACTCTTTTTACTTTTTGTTTTTTTATTTTCGCGGGCTGAATTGTTTGTTCTATATCTGATTCTTTCAACTCTTGCGCTTGCGCATCCGTTAATTCTTTTCCTGAAATAAAACTATATTTTTTGCTCTGAAAATCTTTTCCTTTTATAACATGACGACAGTACTTTGTAATAATCCAATTGCTAATTTTTTTTCCAATATCAATTATAGAAAAAGAATCATGAAAATATTTAAAAAGTTTTATATACGATAGGGTTGGCGCGCCAAGCAAAGTCCAAGCAGTTACTCCTCGCTCAGGAGGTAAAAAACGCAGGCCATCCATTTGTTGAAATTTTTCTCTTTTCTTTTGAGCCTTAACAACAACTCGCAAATTTATTTCTTCATTTGATACAGCATCTTTTTTTACAATATGTTTTTCTAATTTATCTGATGGTTTTAATAAAAAATCTGAATAAAGTTCTTCTTTTACATAATCATGTTTTTCGTCATCCGCAGACCAAGGAGAAATTCTTACAAATTGATTATCTTGTTGTAAATACAGGGCTAACGGTAAAGTATCAAAAAACTTATTAATATCATCCGCTAAATTTGGATATTTTTGCGCGCGAACATCAAGCTCTATTTTTAAACTATGTTGCTCCCAATATTTATTTGATTCGTGATTTCCTCTTAAATAAAAAACACATCCCGGATTTGCCTGCATTAATTTTAAAATAAGACCCAATGTTTCCATTGTATAAGGAGAACGACTTATAGTATCACCCATAAAAACAGCAAAATCTTGCTCCCGGACTAAAGTAAAATCATCATTTATAAGTTCAAGTTCTTTTAATTTAATCAAGTCTCGCGCAAGAGAAAGAAAGGCTCCTTGCACATCTCCCCAAATTATACATTTCATTCCATCTTTAACCGGATATTTATAAATAAAATTTCCCTTTAACTCTTCTTGCGTTCTTATTTCTATTTGTTCATCCAATAATTTTTTAAAAGAAGTAACTGAAAAGCGTTTGGTTTTAATTCCAAAAAGAGCTTTTAATTTATCAAAAAAACCGGGCAAATTACTTTTATAAAAGGTTGTATAATCCGGTTTTACCAAATTTGTATTATCCGGTTTAGGAAACTCAGGCATTTGTTTAATATATTTTTCGGTTAAATCAAGAGACAAAAAACAATCTGAACATTCTTTAATGGGAATAAATAAAATTATTAAATAAAAAATTAATAATAACCCAACAAAAGATGAAAGAATTTTGAAAATTAATGAACTGAAAAAAGACTTTTTCTTTTTTTTTTCTTTGGTCATATTTTTATCCAATTAAAAACCAACCAACAAAACTAACAAAAGCTAACGTAGTAAAAATAAAAATTATATCATTTATTAAATTTAATGATTCAACCTTAGAATTAAATCCGGAAGATTTTATCTTCCCTTGCTTAAAATCATTCTCCACAATAGCATAAAACCTTGTAATTATAAGCTGGTATAAAAAGCAGAAAAAGGCGAAAACCAATAAAAAAGTATAAATAGAATCCGTTGTGGTAAAATAACCAACCTGAGGCATCATCCGCTCAATAACAAAACGGTATCCAAGTAAAGCTGTTATTGATGTAATTGCCAATGAAAATCGACCTCGAATATTAGCTAGACTTAGCAAGAATGCAAATAAGGCAAAAAATGCCGCTGTGAAAAAAGGAACAAAAATAATCAACAATCTTCTTATACTTGCTTTCGCAACAGAAATTGTAAATAAAACTTTAGGATGCGCCGCTTTTTTCGCAGGATCATTTTTGTCTAAAATAAGTTTAGTATAACCGGTTTCAACGGCTAAATCCTTCACATTCCAATTATGTAATTTAACATTCTCAGACATATCAAAACCTGATTCATCAACCTGAAAATACATTTCTTCAGGAGTAACAAAATCATTTGAAAGAATAATTGTAACTTTATGATCATTCAAAGGAAATTTACTATAAACAAGATTTCCTTTAAATGAAACTCGTACATCATATTTTACAAAAATTTTATTACCAACAACTTTAACATCAGGAGGTGATTTATATAAAATCTTCCCATTTCCAAAAGAAAACTTTTCAACAATATCCGGCATTAGAGCGCTTGAATCAAACTCAAACCAGACAATAGAATCCATTACAAATTCGTCTTTAATCGGATCAAAAACTGTAAAATTTTTTATAAAAAGACCTGTGTTAACCTTGACAGAAAAATGTCGGATTTGTAGATCTTCCAAAGCTTGAACATCTCCGACGGCTAAACTTGGAACAATATCATCCGTATTAAAATAAGATAAGGGAATAGCAAAGAACATAATTATTGTAACCGCCGTAACAGCCAAAAACACAATCTTAAATTTAAAACTGATAATTAATTTAACAAAAAAATTATTGTTCATTTAGTCCACCTCCAACCAAACATCGGGAGACAATGTTTGTGGTTCAACACCAAAACGAAGTTTTAAACCACGAAATGTTACTTTTTTTAATTTCCGTAACGAAATAAAGATTTTACCTGGTGTTATTGTACCTTTAACTCCTTTTAAAATTTGAATTAAAATTTCAGCGTTTATATAACTTTCAAAAGAAAATCGCGTTAATTTTTTTGTTGGAAAAAACTTTTTCATATCTGCGCGATATTGCCGCGCGATTAAAAGCTTACTTTTTTCCGGATCAGGAACAACGCTGGAAGTTACAACTTTTACTCCTCTTGCTTTTGCCAAAGTTTGTCGAGCAATCGCTAAACGCGAAAGGCCTAAAAACAAACAATTATCAAAACCTTTATTTATAGCTCTACGCGCAAAATTATAAGTCGCGCGAGCAGTTGCGATACAAAGAATTGATGATGGTATTCTGTGGGAAATTTCATTAATCGCGTTTAAAACATTTACTGTGTGTTCGGAATAGGAACCTTCTGAAGAAATCTCCCGGTTATATTTTTCCATTAAATAATTTTTTGCAAACTTATAAGCTGTTTCTCCCCACTCGCTTCTCTCATAAAAAATAGAAATAGTTTTTTTATTTTGTTTTTTTATTGAATAGTCAATTAATTTTTCAATTTCCCTTTTTTCCGATGCTCTAAAATAAATTACATTATCATCTTTTTTATCTCTTACAACTGAAGAACCCACAATAGGAAAAAGAGCAAACGATGTTCCCTTTTTTAAATAAGGCTCAATGGCATACATTCTATTTAATCCAAAAAGATCGATAAAAAGAGGTGATCTTTTTTGTAATTTTTTAATATTTTCGGAGGCTCTAGCAAAAGAAGAAGCATCATCATAAGAATACAGTTTTACGGTTTTTCCTTTTATTCCACCTTGACGATTAATTTTATTAAAAACTAAATTCATCCCGGAAAAAAGTTCTTTTCCTATAACGCTAGAATTCCCAGTCCTAG
>JAUWHS010000067.1 GCA_030605785.1 bacterium | reverse complement strand
TTGGCCGTTGCGTTCAGTATGGTGATTCTTGGTGTCTTTTATTCATTTAATGCTTTTTCTCTTGCTGTAAATAGTGAGCATCGTCTATTTCATATTTTTCACGATATGCATTTATTGTTCGCGGGAACCGGAACAGTTTTAAGTTTTCGACGTTATTCTAAAAGTTTTATTGGCAGTATTTTGGCCGGTCTTTTTATACCGGCGTTTTTTTGTACCTTTTCAGATGCGTTTTTACCGTATTTTGGTGGTATGGCTTTAGGTTTGAATATGCATTTTCATTGGTGTTTTGTTGATCATTTAAATATGGTATTACCGTTTTTAATTGCGGGTATTGTAAATGGTTGGGTTTTAAGTACTTATTCAGCTGATAGACACGTAGCATATTCTACAAGATTTCATTTTTTGCATATCGCGGTAAGCGCGATGGCTTCTTTGTTATATTTTGCGGGATTTGGATTTTCTAATTGGATGGATAGTATGGGTACAACATTTATGTTGATGCTATTTGTTGTTTTAGTGCCATGTTCTTTATCTGATATTGTCATTCCTATTTGGTTTGCAAAAAAAGGTAAATAATCGTGGAGGATTTGGATGAGGCAAATAAAAGTAGAGAATGTTTGCAAGTCATATGACGGTGATTTAATTCTCGATAAATTAAATTTAGAAATTCCTTCAGGGCAATTTTTTGCTCTTCTTGGTCCTAGTGGTTGTGGAAAAACGACCATTCTTCGTTTGCTTGCGGGTCTGGAATCGGTTGATTCAGGAAAAATTTATCTTGGTACGCAAGATATTACAAATGTTCCTATTTATAAGCGTAAAATAAATACTGTTTTTCAACAGTATGCTTTATTCCCGCATTTATCTCTTTTTGATAATGTTTCTTATGGCCTTCGTGTAAAAGGTGTAAATGCGGCAAAAATCAAAGATCGAGTTTATGATGTTTTAAAAGCTGTTCAGCTTTTAGGTTTCGAAAATAAAAAAATAAGAAGTCTTTCCGGTGGTCAGCAGCAAAGAGTCGCGTTAGCTCGAGCTATTATAAATGAGCCGGAAGTTTTACTGCTTGATGAGCCTTTAGCCGCTTTAGATTTAAAATTAAAAGAACAAATGCTTGTTGAACTGATTGATTTGCAAGACAAATTAAAAACAACATTCGTCTATGTAACGCATGATCAAACAGAGGCTTTAGCTGTTGCGGATAAAATGGCGATTATGAATGTTAAAGGAGAGATAGAGCAAATTGGAACTCCTAAGCAAATTTATGAATTTCCAAGTTCTCGTTTTGTTGCGAATTTTGTAGGTAAAACAAATATTGTTGAAGGTGTTTTGAAACAACAAAATGGAAATTTAGAAGTTGAGGTAGAGGGACTTGGTAGTTTTGCTGTTTTTGTTCCGCAAAAAAAAGGTTGGATGATTCCTGAAAAAACTATATTCATGAATATTCGGCCTGAAAAAATTTATATAAGTAAAAAAGAGATTCCTAATTTTTCGAATCATTTAACCGGGAAAGTTATTGATATTATTTATCATGGGCTTTCTACTCAATACAATGTTGAACTTAGAACCGGTAGGATAATAAAAGTTTTTGAGCAAAATGAAGAGCATTTTCCTCAAGAAGATATTGATTATAATGATAAGGTAAATCTTTATTTCCAAAAAGAGAATGTTGTATTGCTTGAAAGGTAATTGAGATGATTTTTTTTCGTTCTATTTTAAAAAAAGAATTACCTTTTTTCTTTGCTTGCCCCGCTTTGCTTTGGCAAACATTATTTTTGTATCTACCATTATTTGGATTATTTATTTATAGCGTTACCGGTTATTCAGATGTTACAAAATCTTTTTATTTTACAGCTTTTTATTACAAGCAAATTTTTAACATTACCTTTTTTAGAATTATTTTAAATTCGTTTTATTTAGCCTTGTTTTCTGCTTTGATTTGTTTAGTTGTGGCTTATCCGATTGCTTATTTTTTAGTGCTTAAAGTTAAAAAGCGGTATCGGACTTTTTTATTAGTTTCTTTAATTTTACCTTCTTGGACTAGTTTAATTGTTCAAATTTATGCTTGGATGTTCTTGCTTGAAAAAGATTTTATTGGTTTGTTTTTATATAAACTTGGTTTTATTTCTCAAAAGTTTCATTTAATTAATAATTATTTTTCAATAATGTTAGGAACTGTTTATTGTTGGTTTCCTTTTATGGTGCTGCCTTTGTATGCGGTTCTTGATCGCATGGATAAAAAGCTACTTGAGGCTTCAGCCGATTTAGGCGCTAGTCGTTTTGAAACATTGAAAAATGTTGTTTTGCCTATTTCAAAGCCGGGAATAATAGTTGGGTTTTTACTGGTGTTTATTCCTGTTTTTGGTGAATTTGCAATTCCAATATTACT
>JAUWHS010000009.1 GCA_030605785.1 bacterium | reverse complement strand
GATTGTTGGCGAGACCTAATATTGTCTTAAGTTTTACGAGATTGCCAATTGATTCAGGAAGTGACGATAGTTGATTGTTGGCGAGATCTAAAGTTGTAAGATTTACAAGATTACCAATTGATTCAGGAAGTGATGATAGCTGATTGCTGTAGAGACCTAAAGCTGTAAGATTTACAAGATTACCAATTGATTCAGGAAGTGACGATAGTTGATTGTTGGCGAGATCTAAAGTTGTAAGATTTACAAGATTACCAATTGATTCAGGAAGTGATGATAGCTGATTGTTGGCGAGACCTAATATTGTCTTAAGTTTTACGAGATTGCCAATTGATTCAGGAAGTGATGATAATTTGTTAAAAGAAAGATATAAGGATTCACATTGTTCCAGATCAGGAATAATTTTTTCAAGTATTTCTTTTGTGATCTCTTTGCTGCTTAAATTAACATTTTCTGGATTGTTTTGTATTATTTTTCTCAACTTTTCTATTTTTAATTCTTCTTCATTTAGAATTTTGATATTCAGTTTCTTGTTTATATAATTAATTAATTTCTTTGGTTCAGTTTTCCATGGCGCAACCGGAATGTAAGTTATTTCTTCACTAGGAAAACTTTTCTGATATAAATTTATATTTTTTTGTAGTATTTTAAAAATCTCTTTTTTAAATCTATCTTGATCAATGGAGGTTTCTGATTCGCCCGTTATTTCGTGAAAAGAATTATCCTTTTTGTAATAAGCAACATCGTTTTCGGAATCAACTACAACATTTTCATATTTTGTGTTATTTGTTATCAAGATTTTTACTATGAATATTTTTCCTCTTTCTCCTTTTTTAAAGAAAAGATCGGAGATAATTTTTGGGTTTTGTGTCTTTATTTTTATCTCTGAAAAGAAATGGATAGTTGTGCCAGGATCAAGTGATACAATATCAGGAATATTTGGGCTTTCAATTTCAATTGGGATTTTTATAATATTTGGATATACGAATATTGCTTTTATTGTTTTATCTATTTTTATTTGTGTTTTTTCCAGTTGATGTTTTTTGACCAACACGTTGTTGATGACCTTTACTCTTATATCTTTTCTTATAGGTATGAAAAATTGTGTATTTTTAAATTTTATCAAAGGAGTGTCAGTTGTTAAGTTTGGATCAATTACATTTTTTTTAATTATTTTTAATAAACCATCAATTGGGTCAGAACCAATATTTTTTCTGCTTTCTCTACTTAATTTTTCAAAGTTTAATAGATTTTGGAGCTTTTCAAATAAATCTGAGAAATTGGTAGGTATAAAATATGAACTTAATTCTCTTGTGGCTCCTGATACTACCATAAATTTAAGTGGGGGGATGTCAGTAATAGATCCCTTCATTGTTTTATATATGTTAACCGATGTAGATCCTCCACCAAAGCATGTGTCATAAAAAAGGAAGAAAATATTTATATCTGAAGAATTTAGAAATTCTATGAGTTTTTTAAAGTCCGGATACGATAAACCGGCGATCGTTGTATTTAAGCCTCCGTGTCCAATCAAAATAATATTCCACCAATAATCAGTATTTTTTTTAAAAATAGAGTTTATTCCTTCAAGCCAGTTGTCACTCTTGTAACGTTCATGCTCGTTAGGCCAATTGTCCAATGCGTCTGTTAAATTTTGAATTGTTGTCTCAGTTGTATTCCCTAGATTAAAGGCGTTTTTTAAAGAGGATCCTCTTGGTAGGAATAGATACAAATCGCTATTTTTAAATTTATAAATTTCATATATGTCAGGAATATATTTTCTTCTTTCCAAATAATTTTTAAGCATAGATCCGGATACTAAAATTGGAGCTCTATTGTCAATTGCGTTATCCATATCGTGTTGTGTGGCGTCTTGAGGTTTGTCTATTGTTTTTTGATTATTTCGGTCTAAAAGAATTACAATATTTGCTGTTGATTTTTGGTTTATAGGGACAATAAATTCATAATCGCCCTTAATCTCTAATCCTTTTCGGTCTAATCCTTTTGGTATTTTTATTATAATTGTTTTACCGCTTTCGTTTTTGTTCCCCAATAAAACTAATTTTGTAAGTTTTGTAAGATTGCCAATACTTTCAGGAAGTTCTGTGAGTTGGTTTGCCCAGAGATATAGCTCTTTAAGATTTGTAAGATCGCCAATGTTGTTAGGAAGTTCTGTGAGTTGATTGTTTGAGAGATCCAGGGATTCACATTGTTCCAGATCAGGAACAATTTTTTCAAGTATTTCTTTTATGATATCTTTGTTGTTTAAATTAACATTTTTTGGATTGGATCGTATTATTCCCCTTAAATTTTCTATTTTTGATTCTTCTTCCTTTTGTGTCGATATTTCTAATGGTTTTTGCGCGGACAAATTTAAGCAAATAAATAATAATCCTATATATTTTGAAAAATTAGATTTTATATACATCTCTTTTCCTTTCATCTTTATTAAATATTAATACCGAATATTAACTTATTTTTTTATTTGATTTCAATAAGTTAAACTAAATTGTTTAAAATGAATCTTATATCTTAGGAGATAAAAATGAAAAGAAATGAAATTAATGTACCTTTATCAGTTCCCAAAAAAATGCAAAACGTTTATTTGCAAAACTATTTAATGGCAACAAGAGATACCGGAAAATTATTTCTTTTTGCGGGTGATCAGAAAATAGAGCATCTAAATAAAGATTTTTATGGTTCCGAAATTGATAAGGCAGACGCGGATCCGGAACATTTATTTAAAATTGCTTCTCAAGGAAAAGTTGGTGTTTTTGCAACACAGTTAGGCTTAATATCTTTGTATGGTCAAAATTATAAAGATGTTAATTATATTGTAAAACTAAACGCTAAAACGGATTTGGTATCAGTTAAACAAAAAGATCCAATAAGCTTTTCTTTGAACACAGTAGATGAAGTTGTTGAATTTAAAAAAAATAGTGGACTGAATATTGTTGGTGTGGGTTACACAATTTATTTGGGAAGTGAGTTTGAAGGGCAAATGTTAGCAGAAGCGTCCCGCGCGGTTTTGAAGGCGCATGAAAATGGCTTACTTGCAATTTTATGGGTATACCCAAGGGGTAAAGCTGTTAAAAATGAAAAAAATGCGAAAATAATTGCAGGCGCGGCCGGGGTTGCCGCGTGTCTCGGAGCCGATTTTGTAAAAGTTAATCCTCCGAAAGCGCTAGATAGTAAAAAAAGCGCGCAATTTTTAAAGCAGGCTGTTTTGGCTGCCGGTAAAACAAAAATAATTTGTTCCGGTGGAAAACAAAAAAAAGAAAAAGAGTTTTTAAAAGAAATTTCTGACTTAATAAATATTGGTGGCGCGAAAGGTGTTGCGATTGGAAGAAATTTACACCAACGTTGTTTAGCTGATGCTGTAAAATTATGTAAAGCTATTTTTAAAATTTTAAAGAAATGAATTTTTGAACTAAAGGAGAAGGGATGCGTTGTAAGGTTTTTTGTAAAAGATTAAGAGAGTATTTCAAGTTTTTAAAAAGTTTAATATTAACCAATGGTCGGCTTATTAGCGGGATGTGGAAGTTAACAAAATTACCGCAAC
>JAUWHS010000087.1 GCA_030605785.1 bacterium | reverse complement strand
GATTGTTTTGGATGAAACCGTTGGAATTATGGTTTCATTTATTATGATTCCGTTTAAATTTAAATTGATGCTTTTTGGATACATTTTATTTTTTATAATTAACTTTTTACGTTATCCGCTTTTTAAAAGTTTTTTAGGATCAAAGCTTGATAATTTACCGGGCGCGTTTGGAATATTCGCGGGAGATCTTTTCACCGGTTTTATTACCAATATCTTTTTGCAGCTTGTTCTTTGGGTTGTTTATTAAAAAAACTATTTCTTTCTTTTTTTGCAAATAGCTTGAGTTTAAAAAATTATTCCTCGTCATCATTCAAGTAGCTTGTCCCCGCGGCAAGACCTGAGGTTATTTTTTTTCTAAGTCTTGGAACTGTTTCATAAACTCCAATATCAACCTCTACATCATCTATATATTCTTCGTATTCCGCACCACCTTCACCACCTTCTTCATCATCAGATGTTGCTGCTGCAATACCTGCTATTCCCCCACCTCCGGCTCCAGCTGTTAAACCTACGACTGCTGTTGTAATTGCTCCGCCAATAATTTCTTTCGCGTGGTCAGTTACGGTATCTTTTACTCCGGTGAAAAAACTACCCTTTTCACCGCCGCCACCCTCCGGATTATTTTGTTCTTTTGCTAAAAATAATTCATGTTGTCGTTCTTCTAATGTTTTTGATTCCTTATTAAGTATATTTCTCTCCGTTTCAAGTTCTCCTTTTTGTTGTTCAAAGGGGTGTCCTTTTTTTGATTGTTCTAATATTTCTGTTTTTGCTTTTATTTCTAATTCTAATTTTTCAGTTTGCTCTCTTAATTCTTTAAATTCTTTATCTGGTCTTTTAATTTTTATATCCTTAATTTTTATTCTAATTTTTTTTAGTGCTTTTTTATTTTCTCTAATCATATTTATATTTATTTGCTCATTTCCACTAAGTATTTTTACTTTTAGTTTTGTAGATTTAAGTTTTTCTTCATTATCATCTATTTTTCTTTGATTTTCGTCTATTTGTGTATCAATGCTTTGTTCTTTTTTTTTGAAAGGAGAAAACCTTTTTATTTTTTGTTGAAGTGTAGTAGGTTTAGATCCTTTTTCTTGTTTTTTAGTTGTTGATGGGGATTTTTTTGTTCCCATCAAAAAAGTACTGTTTATATTAAAAACTAAAAAAAATAAAATAATTTGTAATAAAAATAAGATTTTCATGATTTTTATGCCTTTTTTAAAAATTATTCCTTTTTATTCTTAAAAAGCCTATGAAAAAGCTTAGAAAAAAGGCAACATTTTTAATGTTTTAACTTATTTAATTTAAAAAAATATGCATTTTTACTAAAAATAGCTAGTGTGACTAAGCCTTTTGTTTTCGATATGCAATGATGATAAAATTCGAATATGCAATAATATAAACTTGTGTTTTGAAATTATTGACAAAAGTTTTTGAAGAAAATAAGAGTATATTTTATTAACCAAGGATGGAGGATTAACTCATGAATAAAGTTAAAAATATGAAAAAAACAGTTAGCTTTTTGGTATTAGGTTTGGGTGTTTTATTACAGTCAAATAGTCTTTTAGCTTTTCCAGGGTTTTTAAGTAGAAATGGGGATTCAAAATTACATAAGGCTGTGATGACTGGAGATTTACAAAAAGTTATCGATTGTTACAAAAAAAATCCTAAATTATTAGATAGAGGTAATAAAAAAGATATAACACCATTGAGAGATGCAATACAAGCGGGGGATGATTTTATTGTTTCTTATCTTATTAAAGAAGCTAAAGCGAATGTTAATACCGTAAACTATTGTGGTCAGTCTGTCCTTCAACATTCTATTTCTTGTGAATATGTAAAGGGTACAGCATTTCTTTTAGAGGCAGGGGCAAATATTCATAGTAAAGATATTGATGGTCTAACTGCTTTACATAGAGCTTCTGTATATTATAATTCTTGTTCTGAAGATACTATTGATATAGTTACTCTTCTTTTAGCGGCAGGGGCAGATACAGAAGTTTTAGATGGCGCAAATGATAAACCAGATCTTGATGATTATTGGAAAGAATTAATGGGTGAAAATTGGAAGAATATTGATTCTGTATATAGAGATCAATTTTTGGGAGCTGCTATTATTACTGTTATAAATAAGTATAATTTAAATGCAACCAAGATTCTTTCAGAAGATTGGCAAGGACGTTTAGATATGAATCTTTTTGAATATAAATAATTAAAAAAAACAAACAAACGAAAATTAATTTATGCGGGGAAAGAAAAAATCTTTCCCCGCTATTTTTTTGTGATTAAGAAAAGAAACTTTAATTTTGTTTAGCGGAATAGATTTAAGCCAGGCCTGGTTTGCGCCGCCTAACATCTGGTAAAGCTTACGGTGCATTGAAAAGGCCGTAGGCAATACAAAGTGATTTTGGATGTTGTTGGTTGAATATTATTATTTGAGATCCAAGTGGTGAATACAGCACTTGGTTTGGGGGTTCCAAGGGGTCTCAAATTATACCCCTTGGCTTGCAGTTAAAATATAATTTGAATAAAGTTGATAAATAGAAGAAAATAACTTTTTAATGAATTAGACATCTTATTTTTTTAGGAAAATCTAAATGACAACCTTTCGTTCGAAAAAAATATTCTTCATAAGTGAATGCCTAGTAAATCAAAACATACGCGCTTATGGAGTTGGAAACATGAAAGGACAGGGAGTTGTCGCTGAAATATTAAATATTTTAATTAAAAACGGTATTGGTTTATCAGTTGTACCTTGTCCCGAAATTTTGTATGAAGGATTAAAAAGAAACGCTTGCGGAAAAGATCGATATGAAAATTTTGAATACCGCGCAATTTGTTCAAAAAAAGCCCAAGAATTAATTGATAGATATAAACTTTACCTTGATGATGATTACAGGGTTGGTGGTTTTATTTGTGTAAACGGTTCACCATCTTGCGCTATTGATTATTGTTATCGCGGTCAAGAAGGTAAAACAAAATGTTTTGAACCGGGCGTTTTTGTTGAAGAGGTTCAAGCGAAATTAAAAAAGGAAGGCTTGAGCTTAGAGTTTATGGGTGTGAGAATCAAAGAGCTTTCTAATGTTTTAAAAAAAATGAACTCAATGATTTCTAAAATGTAAATTTAAATCTTGATACTAAATAAACAATAGAAATCAAAATAATTAAAATTTTTAAATTGGATTTTTTATTAAAAGATGCTAAAAATCTTAACCTCCCTTTTGTTCCCAAACAATTGCCCCGAATGCAAAATCATAATTCGCGAAGATGAAGTCTTTTGTGAAAACTGTCTAAAAAAAATCAAACCGATTGTTTCCGATTTTATTCAAATTAATCAAAATTACAACATG
>JAUWHS010000093.1 GCA_030605785.1 bacterium | reverse complement strand
ATTTGCCTTTATTTTTTATTTTGCGCTTGTTCAAGTTGTTTTTTAATTTTTATTTTTATAACGAAATCTTTGTATGCTTTTTTAGCTTCATCCGACATATTATATAACACGTCTTTCATAAATGTTGTAAAATCATTTGCTACTTGTTCTAAGTCTTCAGCTGTGTTTATATTTTTTTCAAAGTGAGTATCAATTTCATTCTTACGAGTATCAAAAAATTTAACAAGGATAGAATTAGACGGATTTTTGAGACTTTGTTTAACTAACTCTTTACTCATGTTTTGATTCTTATGAATAGCTTTTAGGAATATTTTTCCGGGCTTTAACATTTTATTTTTTAGTTGTATTATTTCTTCTTTTGTAAGTTTATATTCATAACCTTTGGTTGTTTGTATTTTTTGTGTTTCAAGTTCTTTTTTAACTGATTCTATTATTTTCAATATATTTTTTATTCTAGCTGTTACTCGTGGTTTTATTTCTAAAAAGGCATTAAGAAGATCTTTTTCTAAATTGGAAAACTCTATGCATTCCTGTGTTTGTTTGGTGTCTTCTTTTGGCGTGTCCGGCGACTTGTCCGGCGAAGCCTTGGCGAAGCCGGATTCTGTTTTTAGATTCGATGTTGGCTCTACTTTAAAATTAGCGTTGCTTAAAGCTAAAAATGACATAACAAATAAGGCGCTTTGTTTTTTCATTGATATCTCCCGAATTTATTAATTTTCAAATTTTTGTTTTTTGAAACGTCAGAATAAGATGTTTTACAAAAATAATCAAATTGATTAAAAATTAGAAGCCGGCGCCGATTCTTAAATAGACTGTCCAGTCTCTACCAATGTTTCTGCTACTAAATGTCATGTCTGCTCCAAGACCAACAATAAGATCATAACTCCTTTTTTTGATAGAATAATTAGTTTCAGAAAATATTTTATGTTGAATTGCTCTAGGCGTTTGCGCGCCTTCAATTCTTAATTCATAAGGATTGACTTTTGTGTCGTTTATTTTTTTTATATCTTCAGCATCTTGTATATACAAATCATATCCAACTCCCCAAAGCCATTTTTTGTTTATGTTGAAACTGAAGTTTGTGATAAAACTAAGAATACTTCCGGGTTTAATTGTTACGTTAAATGGAGGTGGGAATACATTTTCTCGAATAAATCTTGAGATTGCGTTTGGAAGTTCCGGATCATTTATGGGTATCTCAGCTAACTCTTTATTTGTTATTGTTTGTTTGAATAAAATTAATCTGTCTTCATTCGCTTCAAAAATATTATCTATTGAAAATCTGTTCCATAGTTTTAATGATTCATGGAAAAGATCTATTTCGGATTCAATAAAAAAACCGAATCCGAAGTGCCCGTTATTTCCTAATTGTGGGTTTATTAAATTATCTCTTATTGCTCTAAGGTTTTCTATCATCCATTTTTTCAAAGAAGGTTCATCATATGGAAGATAACTGTTATCTACATTTGGCAGTTCTTGTTTTTGCGCTGTTGGTAATATTCCCTCAAAACCGACATCAAACTGAAACCCCCCGGTATTTAAAGTATTTAATCCTAGTTTTAATCTTGTATCTCCAAGGCCATATTTTATTTTGTAGAGCTCTTTTTTATCAAAGGTTTGGTCTTCACCCTCAAACATGTCTTCTATAATTTGCAGATCTCTTTTAGAAATCCAAAAATTTCTTTCTGATGCCTGAAAAGAAGTGTGTAATTGAATATTGAAATATTTATAGGAGACGCCCGCTTGTAATAGCGCGGCTCCTTTTCTTTCTTGAATAATTGCTTTTGTAAATAAAGGAACTAATTGGGAAGCTTGTTCGGAAGTGATATTTTGATTTTGTATAAGGAGTTTTAATAAATCCATAACTTTTACAACTTTAGAATCTAAATTTATCAAATCTCTCAATGTAACGTTCATTTTATGTGTTTGATTGTAAAGTAAATTTAAATCAAGTCGTCCATATTTTATCGCGGTAAATTTATGAGGAATTAAGTATAAAACATCACGACCTTTTGGAGGTTTAGTGTGTTGCCATATTGGTTCTTCTATTTGTCTTAATACTATTTGCAGTAATCTTAAAAAATCATCAGCTCTTAAGTTTTCATCTAATAAATAAGGATCATCTAAAATTGAATCATCTATATATAAATCATCATCATAATCTTCAAACGTAAAGTTATCATCAAAATCAGATGAAGACGCGTTTATATTTGTTGAAGAAAAAAATATAAAAAAAGAAATTAAAGACAGTTTTAAAATTTTTAAATCAAATTTAATTTGCATGCTTACCTTTATGTTTAATTAAAATTAATTTTCAAATTTTTGTTTTTTGAAATGTCAGAATAAAATGTTTTACAAAAATAATCAAATTGATTAAAAATTAGAAGCCGGCTCCGATTCTTAAATAGACTGTCCAGTCTCTGCCGATGTTTCTGCTACTAAATGTCATGTCCGCGCCAAGACCAACAATAAGATCATAATTCTTTTTTTTGATGGAATAATTAGTTTCAGAAAATATTTTATGTTGAATTGCTCTAGGCATTTGCGCGTCTTCAATTCTCAATTCATAAGGATTGACTTTTGTGTCGTTTATTTTTTTTATATCTTCAGTATCTTGTATATATAAATCATATCCAACACCCCAAAGCCATTTTTTGTTTATATTGAAACTGAAGTTTGTGATAAAACTAAGAATACTTCCGGGTTTAATTGTTACATTAAATGGGGGTGGGAATACGTTTTCTCGAATAAATCTTGAAATCGCGTTTGGAAGTTCCGGATCATCTATAGGTATCTTAGCTAACTCTTTATTTGTTATTGTTTGTTTGAATAAAATCAATCTGTCTTCATTTGCTTCAAAAATATTATCGATTGAAAATCTGTTCCATAATTTTAGTGATTCATGAAAAAGATCTATTTTGGATTCAATAAAAAAACCGAATCCGAAGTGTCCGTTATTTCCTAATTGTGGATTTATTAAATTATCCCTTATTGCCCTAAGGTTTTCTATCATCCATTTTTTCAAGGAAGGTTCATCATATGGAAGATAACTGTTATCTACATTTGGCAGTTCTTGTTTTTGCGCTGTTGGTAATATTCCCTCAAAACCAACATCAAATTGAAATCCACCTGTATTCAAAGTATTTAATCCTAGTTTTAATCTTGTATCTCCAAGGCCATATTTTATTTTGTATAGTTCTTTTCTATCAAAAGTTTGGTCTTCGCCTTCAAACATGTCTTCTATAATTTGTTGGTCTCTTTTAGAAATCCAAAAATTTCTTTCTGATGCCTGAAAAGAGGTATGTAATTGAATATTGAAATATTTATAGGAGACGCCTGCTTGCAATAACGCGGCTCCTTTTCTTTCTTGAATAATTGCTTTTGTAAATAAAGGAACTAATTGGGAAGCTTGTTCGGAAGTGATATTTTGATTCTGTAGAAGAAGTTTTAATAAATCCATAACTTTAGAATCTAAATTTACCAAATCTCTTAATGTAACATTCATTTTATGTGTTTGATTGTAAAGTAAATTTAAATCAAGTCGTCCGTATTTTATCGCGGTAAATTTATGAGGAATTAAATATAAAACATCACGACCCTTTGGAGGTTTAGTGTGTTGCCATATCGGTTCTTCTATTTGTTTTAATACTGTTTTTAGTATTACTAAAAAATCATTGGCTCTTAAACCTTCGTCTAATAAATAAGGATCATCAAGTATTGAATCATCTATATATAAATCGTCATCATAATCTTCAAACGTAAATTCATCGTCAAAATCAAATGAAGACGCGTTTATATTTATTGAAGAAAAAAATATAAAAAAAGAAGTTAAAAGTATCGTTAAAAATTTTAAATCAAATTTAATTTGCATGTTTACCTTTATGTTTAATTAAAATTAATTATTTAGAGTCAGTTATTGGATGATCATTTTCTGATATATGATACCAAACATAATACGGTCTAAAACAATAAAATGTCAATTTTTCAGCTGCTTTTCGATAGTTTTTGGTGTTTTTGATGAAATTTCAAAGGTGTAAACTTTTTGGAAAATTTACTACAATGGTTTTGTGGTTTTTAAAGTTGAAAATTTATCGATATTTTTAAAAGGGTATATTTTCATGGAAAATAAAATAGAAAACAAGAATGTTTTTGTTTTGGAAGGAAATATTGGAGCCGGAAAATCTACTTTTCTCGCGCTAGTGAAAAAATATATAAAAGATGTTCAAATCATGTTTGAACCAACTGACAAATGGCAAAAAATAGGAGATAGCGGGAATTTATTAGATTTATTTTATAAAGATACAAAAAGATGGGCTTATACATTTCAGTCGTATGCTTTTATTAGTAGAGTTCAATCTCAGTTAGAACAAATGGCCAATAGTAATAATATAAATTTTATTATGGAGCGTTCTGTTTATTGTGATCGCTATTGTTTTGCGAAGAATTGTTTTGAATCCGGTTTAATGAGCGCGTTAGAGTGGCAAATTTATAAAGAATGGTTTTCCTGGTTAGTTGATGGCCACATGCAAAAACCGGTAGGTTTTATTTATTTGCAAGTAAGCCCGGATATTTGTTTTGAGCGCTTAAAAAAAAGAAGTAGATCTGAAGAGGCGGGGATTCCGTTAGACTATCTAAAAGATTTGCATAACAAGCATGAGAATTGGCTTGTTGAAAAAAAAGATATTGAGCATTACATTACAAAACTTCCTGTTTTAGTTTTAAATTGTGATCAAGATTTTGAAAATAATATTGATATTCAAAGTCAACATATGCTCAAAGTGGCTTCATTCATTTCCGATATAAATCGGGACATTACTAAAAAAACTCGTGAAATTAAACAAATACAAATTTAATTAAATTGATTTTGAAAATTGATTTATGTAATGTTAACTTTGTTCAGTAAAACAAAAATTCTTGTTTGACCGTTATAAGAAAGGTTTATTAATGCAAGGCGAAATTGTAAATTGGGTTAAAGTCGCGGCTTATGTCGCAGCGGGAATTTGTATGGGGATTGGGGCAATTGGTCCGGCTTTAGGCCAGGGTTTTATTGGCGGGAAAGCTTGCGAAAGCATTGGTAAACAACCGGAAAGCGCGGGTCTTATTACTCGAACAATGATTGTTGCTCTTGCTTTTGTTGAATCATCGGCAATATATGCTTTATTAATAGCTTTGATTTTATTGTTTTATGTTGCGCGATAATAATAGTTGTTTTCTTTATTAATTTAAGTGAACTTTTTGGTGTGATGTTATGCAAGTAAACATAACACTTTTTTTACAGGTCATAAATTTCTTAATTTCTTATTGGTTTTTAAATAGGTTTTTATTTAAGCCTGTTTTTAGTTTTATACGTAAGAAAAATTTACAAGAAAAAAGGATCGCTTCTATCATCGAAAAGAAAGAACATAATTTATTAAACTTAGAAGAAGATAAGCATCAACACTTAATTGATTTCAGAAAAGATTTACAGGAAAAATATACATTTAGATTTAAGACTGACCTTTCTATTCCGAGTGAAGTTAAATGTAAAATTGAAAAAGATGAAATTGCCAAAACTCTTAAAAAAATGAAATTTTTATTACTTAAAAAGGTTCCTCATGTTGATTAATTGGGACTTTCTTCTGGAAGTGCTTTTTGATTTAACTCTCTTTTTTCTTTTAGTTATAGTTTTTTACAAAGTATTTATGCAATATATTTTACCCTTTTTATATCATCAAATTTTAGACATAAAAAAACATCAAAAAGAGGTGAAAAATAAAATACAATTATTGGATGCCAGTCAAATTAGATTAGAGTCTCAAATTGTAGATCAAAAAGAGGGGTTTGATCTATTAGATGAAAAAGTTAAATTTTGGCATAAATCTATCTATCAAAATAACAAAAAATTTATCCAAAAACATTGCGAATTAATTGAAAAAATCAAAGCTAAAAGAATTAACCAAAAAGAGCATTTCTGTTTATTTAAACTTGAAAAAAATGTCATTGTTCAGTCAATAGATCAAACTTACGATAGTTTGAGTCCAATTAATTGTAAACCAAGAGGGCGTGAGCTTTTAACGGAATTAATAGATATCATTACGCAACCTTATTTGAAAGTTAAGTGATTTAATGTTTGTCAGTGAGAATGTAATCGCTAAAAAATACGCGACAGCTTTTGTTAATTTATACATTAATGAGTTAACAGATCTTTTTTTAGGTAAAATAACCGCTTTAGCCTCTTTTTTTAAAAAAAACAGATACGCGTATGTTTATGTACGTATTCCAACAATACCTAGAAAAGTTAAGGTTGAAGCTTTAGATAAAATAGCTTCCGCTTTTAAGTTAGAAACTGAAATAAAAAAACTAATGTATGTATTGCTTGACAGTGATAGGATTTCAATATTAGACAAAGTATTAAATTACATAGAAGTTATTTATAGAATTCGTAAAGGTATAGAAGTTTTTAAAGCAATAAGCTCTCATGGTTTAAATGAAGATGAAAAAGATAAGGTTAAAATTTTTATACAAAATAACACCAAGCACAAAATTGTTACAAAGTTTTTGGTTGATGAAAGATTGTTAATAGGATTAAGAATTCAAAGTAATGATTTTTTGTGGGAACGATCAGTTGAAAAACAATTAAATGATATTAAAAAATTTATGCTTAGACAGGCGGGACTATGATTGAAAAAGAAACAGATCTTATAAGTATTCTGGAAAAAGCTCTTAGCGCAAAACCACAAGAAAAGTTAACTGAAGTTGGAACAGTTATAAAAGTTGGCGATGGTATTTGTAAAGTTTATGGTTTATCAAACGCTGTTTTTGGAGAATTAATTGAATTTGAAAATGGTACTTTTGGAATAATTTTGGATTTAGATGAAGATTATGTTTCAGTTATTTTACTGGATTCAACTCATTCCGTTATTGAACAAGAAATAGCAAAAAGAACCGGCGATGTTTTTCGAGTTCCTGTTGGTGAAAAATTGTTGGGTCGTGTTATAAGTCCGACGGGGAAACCTTTGGATTCTTTAGGCAAGGTAGAATTTGAATATCGTTCACCTGTAGAAAAAATAGCTCCCGGAATTATTCACAGACAACCAATAAATGAATCTTTAGAAACAGGAATTACTGTAATTGATTGTTTAATTCCTATTGGAAGAGGACAACGAGAACTTTTAATTGGTGACAGGAGTACAGGAAAAACTTCTATTACAATTGATACAATTTTACATCAAAAGGGAAAGGATGTTATTTGTATTTACGTTTCTATCGGTCACAAACAAGCAAATACAGCAAGATTGGTTTATGAATTGGAAAAACATAAAGCTTTAGAATACACAATAATAATTGACGCGGACGCGCAAGAACCGGCATTAAATCAGTTTTTGTCTCCTTACGCCGGTTGTACGATCGGTGAATATTTTATGGATAAGGGTAAAGATGTTTTAATTATTTATGATGATTTAAGTATGCACGCGATCGCGTATCGTGAATTATCTTTATTGTTAAGACGTCCTCCGGGAAGAGAAGCGTATCCGGGCGATATTTTTTATATTCACTCTCGCTTGCTTGAAAGAGCCGGGAAGTTGTCTGAAAAAAAAGGCGGTGGTTCGTTAACCGCTTTACCTATAATTCAAACACAAGGAAATGATCTTTCCGCGTACATTCCTACAAATTTAATTTCTATAACCGATGGTCAAATTTTTCTAGACACGAATTTATTTAACCAAGGTATAAGGCCGGCGGTTGATATTGGCCTTTCTGTTTCTCGAGTTGGTGGAATAGCCCAAACGAAAGCAATTAAAAAAGTCGCGGGTAAGTTAAAATTAGAACTCGCGCAATATAATGAACTTCTCGCGTTTTCTCAATTTGGTTCAGAATTAGATAAAGCAAGTCAGAAAATATTGGATCGAGGAAAAAGAGCGATAGAAATCTTAAAACAACCGGAAAAAGAAACATATTCGTTTGTTGAACAGCTTATATTTTTGTTTTTACTCAAAGAAGGTTTTTTAGATAACTTAAAATTGGATGACGTTAAACCTTTTGCCGTACAATTCGCGAGTTATGTAAAAAGTGTTTACAAAGATATTTACGAAGAAATATTAAAAACAAAAGATTTTGATCAAAAGGATGAAAGCGCTTTGAAAAAAGCCGCTGAAGAATTTGTTCTTATTTATTCTAAGCCATTTTAACTGTAATTTCCTTTTATGCGTTACATTTTTTTTATTAACATTGGATTAATTTTTCTGTTTTTATTTTTTGGGTGCGCTAGAAAGCAGAAAAATATTTTTGATTTTTCAGAAAAAGAAAAAGTTAAAATCAATAAACTAACTTTACCGGTTGTTCAATTTTTGCAAGCGGAAAAAAAAGGTAATGATATTTTTTTAACTTGGCAAAAAATCAATAATGATTTTAATCTAAATGAAAACAAGTCAAAAGTATTTTTTGTTGGTTACAACGTTTATAGATTTGTTGATTCCGGGTTTGTTCCCAGAAAACCTTTAAACAAAAGACCTTTAACTTTAAATAATTTTTGTGATGTTGGAGTTTTGGAACCTAAGGGTAATCACAGTTCTGAATTTTCTTATTGTTATCTGGTAAGAGCTGTTTTCAAAATTAAAGATAAAAACTATCAAGGTCCAGCTAGTCAGATTATTTGTATTAAATAAAAATTCCCTCCAACTTAGGACAAGCTGGAGGGTTGGGGGGGCGAACAATGCTAAAAAGCATCGTTCATTTAGGGACGTTTTAAAATTTTGTAATTTTTTTCAATTTTTTTTTATTAACCAATGCAAAGGTTAACAAGGCTACCATGCCGTGTCAAGAAAAAAAGTTTTCAAACGATGAAATTGAAAAATTATTCCCGAAAATAAAAGGTTTTTTATTTTTGTTTTTGAAAACTTTTTTTTACAGCGATTTTTTTTCTTTAAAAATGAACCACTCCTTTGTAATTTCTATTGCGATTATTTCAAATATTCCTAAAGCAATAATTATTAACCATTCATTTAAGGTTAAAGGTACCGTTTTGAATAATTTTTGTAATGGAGGAAGATAAACAGCGCAAAGTTGTGTTATCAAGCCACCAAGAACAGCAAATATTAACCATTTATTTGAAAACGGGTTTATTCTAAAAATTGATCGTCTGAAACTTTTAACAGAGAAAACATAAAATAAAGAATCAATTGCTAAAGCTGTAAAAATTAAAGTTCTTATATGTTGAATATCTCGATGAGTTTTAAGTAAGTAGATATATAAACTAAGTAAAATTAAATCTGTGATAATACCTATTAAAAAAATCAAAATTTTCATTTCGGTATTTATTATTGGTTCTTCTTTTGACCGAGGTTTTTCTTGCATAACTTCAGGCTCGCTGGGCTCCATTGTTAACGCGAGATCCGGTAACCCGTCAGTTACTAAATTTATCCAAAAAATCTGAGGAGCAAGAATGGGTAATGGTAAACCCATTAAAATTGCGGTACTTATTAAAATTATTTCACTAAAACTGTCGGCCATTAAATAAACTATAATTTTTCTTATGTTGTCAAAAATTGTTCTACCAATTTTAACAGCGGCATCTATTGAAGAAAGGTTATTATCTAATAATACGACATCTGAAATTTCGTGAGCAACATCGGAGCCTGATCCAAGAGCAACACCAACGTCAGCTGCTTTTAATGCCGGCGCGTCATTTACACCATCACCAATCATCGCGACCGCTTCGCCAATTTTTTTAAACGCGTCAATAATTCTTATTTTATGTTTAGGTTCAACACGAGCGAAGATTTTTATATTTTTAATTTCTTTTTTTAAAATATCGTCAGAAGTTTTTTCAAGTTCTTCTCCTGTCATAATATTTTTTTCTTGTATTTCTAAACCGGCTTCCTTCGCGATATTTATGGCTGTATTTTTATGATCTCCGGTTATGAATACTACTTTTATTCCCGCTTTTTTTAGTTTATCTAAAGTTTCTTTTGCTTCCTTTCTCAATGGGTCTTTTATTCCAATTAAACTTATGCAGTTTAAATCATGTAAATTTTCTGTTGTTTGTGTGTCGTTAATTTCTTTTTCGGCAATAGCTAAAATGCGCAAACCTTGTTGTGTCATTTGATCCGCGATTTCTTTGAATCTTTCCAGATTGTCATCTTGTTTACAAAAACTAAATATTTTTTCGGGCGCTCCCTTTGCGATTAATTTATTAATTCCATCAATTTTGTGTATTGTTACCATGTATTTTTTATCTGAAGAAAATGGTATTTCATTTAAACGTTCAAATGTTTTTCTTGTTTTTTTTATATCTATTCCTAGATTTGCCGCTGCTTGCAGTATTGCTATTTCGGTTGGATTACCAATAATTTTTTTTGAATTATCAGGAAGTTGCGCGTCATTGTTTAAAGTTGAAGCTATTAAAATATTTTCGATTTCATTTGTTAGTTTATCTTCTTTTTTTAGTGATCTTATATTTATTATTTCTGAATTGGTTGCGATCTGAACAACTGACATTTTTCCTTCTGTAATTGTTCCCGTTTTGTCAGTACAAATAACAGAAACACTTCCCAACGTTTCTGCCGCGACTAAATGTCTTACCAGCGCTTTTCGTTTTAACATTCGTTGCATTCCAATTGCTAATGTAACAGTTACAGCGACAAGCAATCCTTCAGGAATTGCCGCGACCGCTAGCGCGATGCTGGTTAAAATTATCTCATGAAAAGGCATTCCTTTTATTAGACCG
>JAUWHS010000069.1 GCA_030605785.1 bacterium | reverse complement strand
GGTTCATAGTCTTGCAAGTTTTGATTTAGAGCTTTCAATTCTTCTTTTGATAATTTATCTATTTTATTAAAAATATATAAAATTGGTTTATTAACTTTAATTTCTTCAAGAGTGCTTTGGACAACTTTTATTTGATTTTGCCAAACCGGGTTACTTGCATCAATTATACATAATAAAAGATTGGCGTATTGCAATTCATCCAATGTTGTTTTAAACGCTTCGATTAAATGATGAGGAAGATCGCTGATAAAACCAACGGTGTCAGAAATTAAAATTTGTTTTTTCCCATCGATGAAATATTTTTTAATTGTTGTATCCAGTGTAGCGAAGAGTTTGTCTTCAACTAAAACATCACTTTTTGTTAATTGATTTAAAATCGTAGATTTACCGGCGTTTGTATAACCAATAAGACAAATTAAAGGAGTGTTGCTTTCTAACCGTTGTTTGCGTTGAACATCTCGTGAGCGTTGTAGTGCTTTTAATTTTTTCTTTGCTTGACGAAATTTATCTTCCAAATGTCTTTTTAAAACCTCTTTTGCTGTTTCTCCGGGACCTTTAGTTCCAATAACACCTATTTGTTGCGCGAGTTCGTGACCCTTGCCGGCGAGTCTTGTTTTAAGAAAATCGATTTCTGCCATTTCAACTTGAATTTTACCTTCTGCGGTGTGCGCGGATTTTTTAAAAATTTCTAAGATTAATTTTTCACGATCAAAGACTTCACAGTTTAAAAAATCTGCGAGGTTTCTTTCTTGCAGGGAAGATAGTGTTTCAGAAAAAATAACTTCTTCATATTCTTCTTTTTCGCAAATTTCAGCTAGTTCTTGTAGTTTTCCTTTTGTTAAAAAATTTGCTTTGTCGATATGGCGAAGTTTTGTAAAATATGTTTCGTCGTATTCTATTCCTAGTGTTTTTACTAAATTTACAAACTCATCAAAGTAAGCTTCTTGGTTTTCTAATTTATTATAAGGTGTAAATAAACCAACCAATAAAACTTTTGGTCTATATTCTGTTGTTGCCGTTGCGTTTTTTGTCATTAAGCTCCTAACATATTAATAATTTCTTGGCCGAACTCGAGCGCGAATTTTGGCCCTTGCGCTGTTATTATTTTATCATTTTCTAATGTTACAACCCCTGCATCATCAAAAATTACATCACATTCTATAAATATTTTTTTTGCTTCAGCTGTTGGATAAACCGTTGCTTTTTTATTTTTCAATATTCCTGCTTGCGCTGCCGCAACGCATGCGTAACAAATTGTCGCTACGATTTTTCCTTTTTCGTTAAAGAATTCAATTATTTCTTGAATTTTGGGATTGTTCCATAAATATGTAGTTGAACCTGGTCCTCCGGGAATAACAAGCGCGTCGTATTTTTCAAGATCCTTATGTGAAAGAATATCTAAAAGAAAATCGGCTTTATGTTTATAACCATTTGCTCCAAGAATTTCTCCATCTTCTAGGCCCGCTACATCTAAAGTATGCCCTTCTTCATAAAGCATGTTAAATGGTACAGAAAATTCTTCGTCACGAAAGTTTGGCATTAAGATAAATAAAATGTTTTTTTTGTTTGACACAACTAATCTCCTAATTTATTGATTGTTAGAACCACAAAGGAAAATGTATAAATTTGAGGCTATTTTGTAAAATTGTGATTATTTTTATTTGCTTTGTACATTTTTAAGATGTAGCGAGTTGGTTCTCCATCTTCGTAAAATCGATCAATATCTTTAAATCCTGCTTTTATTAAAGCATTGTAACTTCTTTTGTTCCATAATCTGACGTGAGCGATAAACGATGTTTCGTTTTTAGATTTAAAATAAATTTCTGAAATAATCTTTATTGCTTCTTGCGCTCGATCACCACCCCAGAATTTTTCATTTATCCAAATACTAAACTGCCCCGGATATTTAATGTTTTTATTTTTTATTTCAACTGAGCCAATTAATTTATTTGTTTTGTTGTCGAAGATAAAATAAATAATCATTTTTCCTTCATGTTCTTTTTTCATATCATATAAAAGCGCGCTTTTTGTAAATTTAAATGTTATTTCAGATGGATACTCAATATCTTCGCGCACAATATCAGAAAACATTTTATGATAATCATAAAAATATTTAGGGTTTAATCTTTTTAATGTAATAATTTTGCCTTTAACTTCTGATGGTAAAAAACTAAGTTTTGGAATTCCTTCAAGTTGTTCTTTTGTTATAATTTTTGAACCAATAATTTTTGACGCTGAAAATTGGTTTGAAATTATTTGATACGAGAAGTAAGAGATGAAAATAAATGCCGCGAATATAAAAACTTTTTTTAAGAACGATCTTTTAATATTTTGTTTATTTTTCATTTTAGTTCCCCTTGATTTTCATAATTAATTTTGATTTTAAATCTTATCATTTTGTTTTCAAGTTTAAATTTTAATTCATAAACTTTGTTTTTTTCAATAAATGGATATACTTGACACGTGATTGTTCTTTTGTGACAATTACATGGAATCGAGAAAAGGAGTTAGTTTTCAGGCTAGGGAGCAAAGGAGATATGGTCTTGAAGACAAGAAATCTATTCGTTATAAAATTTTTTGTTTTGTCATTTTTGTTTGTCTTATTTTTTTCTCATAACAATCTTTTTCCATTAAATACATCCAATCCAAAAGGAAGCAATACTGTTTATGCTTTGGGCACGCTAGAACCTTACACTTCATCTTCTGAAGTTTGGGGTTGGGTGAACTATCATGGTGGATTTAGTGTTGCTGCGTCAACAACCGTGAAAATTGGTGTTGCGCCGCATGTAAAAGTTGGAGGCATAGTATTAAGTGATGGAGCCTGTTTAGAATTAATGGCAGATCTTCATTTAAGTAGTGTTTCCGGTATTGCGATTGGAGCATTAAGTGGGGACGCCGGATATATTATAGGTAATGAAGGGGCATTAATTTTTCATGGTGATACGGTATTGCAGGGCAACAGAAATATTTATTTTTTAAATGATACAATAATTGATGGACAAGACAATTGGTTTATTTTGCAAGATGGAACACAATTAATTGTGGATACTGATGTAACTTTAACTTTAAGAAATTTACATTTAAATAATTTAAAAGGGCGCGCTTCCACAGCCGGTGGAATTGTTTTGAAAGATGAAACAAGCTCTCTCGCGTTACAAAATGCGCAAATAGATGTCAATGGTACTTACACATTTGATATTGGTTCTTTATATATTCATGAAGATGTAGTTTTTACAGGCAGTGTTCATGGTGATGTAATTTCTACCTCTAGCTGGAAAAGAAATTTTGTTCATTCTTCTTCCGGATCTCCTCAAGCCTCTTTGAAAATTTGTGATAATTCGACTCTTTATTTTGAATCCGGTATTAATTTTGTTTACGATCATCAGGATCCTACAAATAATAGTTGTAGGCAGCAATTAGTAATGACAGATACAACTTCAATATTATTTTTAAATGGTTCAACGTTATCAGTTCCTGCGCATTCCAGTGGTAAGAGTGGATTAGAATTATGGTTAGGAACTTTAATTTTAGATAACAGAGTAACACTGAGTAATTACAATCAGGAAACTAGTTTTGTAAATACTGATAATGAAAAAGGCATATTCTTTGGAAAACCTCCGGAAGATTTAAATGTTTTTGCTTTAGGTGGTTGTAGAGCGGAAATATATGGAACATTAAATTATTATAATCGTAGTTAAATTTAAAAATTAAAAAGTACCTTTAAAAAGGGGGAAGAGAGTGAAGATTAAGACATTCTTTTACATGCTTCTTCTCGGTTTTGTTCTTACATTATTCAATGATTCAGCTTTTGCTAAAATTCGTTTTGCAAATACCGACGCGGCATTAGGGCTAACAGAAAAAGCAATATTACGACATTGTGTTGGTTCAAGTTTAGTTGGTTGGGAAAATCTTTCTGTCGTTGGACTTCGTGAGCCGGATTATCAATATCGAATAGATGTTATTGATGATTCTTGTCCTCCTCGCCTGGATATTTATGGTGTTGACCCTGATCTCATTTACGGTGTTGAAAATGGACTTAATTGTATGAATACAACCGGTAGTTTTATTTTCACCCGAATTCAAGACGTTGTGTCTCCGTTAAGTTATGCGGTTGGCGGTATTAATCAAATGTCATTAATTGATACTGATAGCCATTATTATGAAATTGATAAAAATAGTTTCGCAACAACTACAACTACTGTTTTTTCTTGGCATGACAAAGGTTATGCTCCAATGAAAAAAATTGCGCGAGGAAGAAGTGGAAGCTTGTGTGGTGTTGCGGGTTCAACAGCCGGCGCCGGTTTTACTCCCGGAAGACTTTATAGATATAATTTTGAAACTACATCTTGGGAAGAGCTTGCGCCAACAGGAATAACAGGGTTTACCGCTTTTGATGAAGTTTTTGTTGGTGATAAATACGACATTTGGGCAACATCAATTTCGGGCGCGACAACAAAACCGTATCGATGGGATGAAGAGGCTGCTTCTTGGATAGATAGTTCTGCCGGAACCCCTCCGACAAGTTTTGGTCAAATAATGGATGTTGGCGCGGATCACATTGCTTGGGGTATTCGAAGTAACGCGATTGTTCGTTGGGATTTAACTTCAAGTTCCTGGAAGAGCGTAACAATTGCGATTCCACCTGAGTTTGCATATTTAGGAACTTATAAATTAGCGCAAATTGTAGCTCCTATGTCAGATTCTGTTGGTGTTATTATTGATTTTCAAAATACAGAATCAGATGGTAGTACTTCTCATTTCTATCGCGCTTACAAACTACATAATGTAAATGATGCTGCTCCTTTTACTGCGGATTACTTTAAAATAAAAAGTAATATTATTGATCCGGAGTTTAGTTATTACGGAGAGGCTTTTCTTGAAAATCCTAGAACACAAAAAACTTACAGACTTATTGGTGGAAACATTCGAGTTGTCGCGAACTTTATTTCAGAACTTCCGGATTCTTTATTTTTAGATTTTATCTTAAATGTTCTCGGTGGAGAATATGAGGTTAATGGTTTGGTTGCGACAAGAGGTTTGGGATTGGATTCTGATTCAATTCTTACAACCGGGCCAAACGTTGGAATAAATTCTCCAATTAATCTTAATGGTGGAACTTTATCTTTAGATGGTGATTTATATTTATCGTCAACAACAAGGCTTTATACCGGTGGAATTATTGATGGAAATGGTGGAGCGTTAAAACTTGGTGGAAATCTTTCTATTCCTTCGGGAGAATCTTTAAGATTTACTTCTTCTACAATAATAGATGGAAGGGGTCATGCTTTAATTTTAGAGCCTGGAGCGCAACTTATTGTTGATAAATTTACGACATTAAGTTTGCGTAATTTAGAATTGAGAAATTTAAAAGACAACGGTGTGGTTATGCTTTCACCGAGCAGTCTTTTAGGTTTTCAGGATGTAGAGGTCGCGCTTAGCGGAGATTATACTTTTACACAAGGTGGTCTTTTGGTTGATGATGATGTTTTAGTAACAGGAACTTCTAAGTTTGTTTATGAATCTGCTCAATCTTCTTTTGTAAATAAATTCGCGACATTTTATTTTGATTTAGGTTCAACCTTTTCTTATGTTCCTTCAAATTCAAGTAGAACATTAATTAATATGGCTGATGTGTCTTCTGCAATCTATTTAAATGGTTGTACTTTTTCCGCTCCCGGGGATAGTAAATATAATGGAATTCAGCTAACAAGTGGCCGAGTAATTTTAGATAACCATGTGATATTTAATAATATAAATGGAAGTGTTCCCAATGCCGTTAGAGCGAAAGCTATAGCTTTTGGTGATGGAGCATCTGCAACAAATGATGTTGATTTTAAAGTTCTTTCAGGAGCATTTGTTGAAATAGAAGGGTATTTAGATTATGATCCAGCTTAATAATTTTTTAAAAACTTTTATTTTATTTTTTCTTTTTACTTCATCTGCATATGCGCTTAATACATCAAACGCCAGAGGCAGTACAACTGTTTACGCATTAAGTCCACAAGAAGTTTATAATATATCAAATGATGTTTGGGGTTTTGTAACCTACCAGGATGGTTTTGATATAACTACTACCGTTACTTTAGGATTAGGTCTCGCCAGTCCAATTAAAGGCGGTGAGATTAAAATTGCTGATGGTGGAACCTTGGAATTACTTACGGATTTAGAAATAGGTTCAACTGTTAAATTTACAATTGGTTCTTCAAGTGGTGATACCGCGTACATAATTGGAAATAACGGTTCTTTAATTTGTGATGGTGGTTTTACAATTCCGGATAACAGAAACATAAAGCTTTCTGAAACAGGGCTTGTTATCGATTGTAAGGGAAATTATTTAGATATCGGAGGAAATTCACATATTATTTTTGATCCTGATTCAACTTTAACAATTCGAAACGCGATTATTACAGGCTTGCAAGGAACCGCGAATAGTGGTGGCGCGATTACTCTGAATAACAATTCATCAATGTTAACGTTTCAAAATGTTGTTATTGATCTTGAAGATGATTATGACATGAACTTAGGTTGGTTATTTATTCACGACGATGTTGTAATTCGTGGTGATGGTTATACATTTAAGCGATCTTCCATTGTTGATGATCCGAATCAAAAACCAACAATTGTAACCGAGTTTTCAAAATTAACTTTCGATAGAGGTGTTACATTTGAATATGATTATCGTTCTTCTGTTTCAAGCCGGTGTCGTGAACAATTTATACTAAAAGATTTGTCTTCTATTTTAGAATTAAATGATTGTGTTTTAAGTGTTCCGACTGCCAGCTCTTCTTATGCAGGTTTATTTTTAAGAGATGGTTCCTTGATTTTGGATAACCTTGTAACTCTTAGCAATTATGATGGATTATTTGTTAATCAGGATCCACAAAAAGGAATAATTTTTGGAAACATACAGGATACTTTGGCTGCTGTTAATTTAAGTTTAAAAGTTTTATCTGATTGCAGAACAGAAATTTTGGGAAGTTTGAGTGTAACAAAAGCAAATTTTGTATAAATTTTAATTATTTCGAAAAATAAAAGGCGCAAGGATGAGAGGAAAAATTTTTACCATAGTAGTGTTAAGTTTATCTTTGGGCTCAATGCTTAATGCTTTCACGGATTTTAAAACAGCTTTTTCTAATTTAACATCAAGCTTAGTTTTAAGTGATACCGGTTCATCTTTAAATTTGGCTAATGATAGTTCTTTAATTGGTTGGAAAGGTGGTTCTGTTATTCAGGCCGTTGATCCTTCCAATAAAGTTGACTATCGAAATCAGGTTATTTTCGACAAACTAGATACCATTCGGTTAAAAAAAGAATATGTTTTTGCTGCAAGATCTTATTTACGTTCATTTAATTTGGCCGGAGAAACTTATTTTGATCAAGCATGGGGTGGCAATGTAGATTTAATAAGTATTGGATCAGCCGCTCACGTTTGGGCTGTTAAAGATAGCAAGTTTTATTTAATAGACATTGATGGCGAATCTCAAGTTGGAAACGCGAAATTTCCTTGGCACGAAAAGGGCGCGGCTCCCGGAGTTTTATCTGTTGGTAGAGATGAAACTGTTTGGGGGCTTGGTGGAATTTATGGTGGTTTAACTTATGGCGTGCCATATTGGTGGAATGACAAAAATTCTTCTTGGAACGCGATTCCTAAACCTGCGGCAGTAAACGATCTTTTATATCTTTCTGTTTGTGATAAAAATAATATCTGGGCAATTGGTGTGAATTATACCGGTCCGGTTTATTCTGTTTATAATTGGCATAATGATACCGGTCAATGGATAGATAGAAGTCAGGGCGCTATTTATCCGGATAAAGGAATCTCTGTTGGCGGTGATGGGCTAATAGATATTATTATTTTAGGAATAAAAACTAATGTTGCCGGAGATCAACTTGTTCTTTGGGATAGAACAAGTGAAACATGGAATGATGTATCTTTGGGCTTATCCGGTCACACAATCGATGCTGTTTCTGTTGGGCGAAGAGACAACATGGGGATAATTATTACACCAAGTGGTTCATCTTTTTCTAACTTTTATAAAATAGAAAAATTATCTCGCTCTGCTCCTTATTCCGCGACTCTAATTGAAGTTCGAAAAGAAGTCTCGGATATTGAGATGGGTTATTATGGTGACGCGTGGTTTTATGATCCTTATGAAGTTTATTGGCATAGACTGGTTGGTGGAGTTATAAGGTCTACTGTTAATTATCTTGCTCAAATGCCAAATATTACATCATTGAAAGGACTTAATGTTGTTCCTCCCGGTCTTCATGAAGAGGCCGATTTTACAACCGTATCATCAACGGAAATAACTGAAGAAACCGTTTGGGCGGCTCCTCCGGGATTAGAATCGCCTTTATCTCTTAATGGTGGTGTGATGCGTTTGCAAACTGATCTTTCTTTTTCTTCAACAACTTATTTAGTAACCGGAGGAAGAATTGAGGGGCGAGGTTATGCGATATTCTTGGGTAACGATTTTGAGATTCCTGAGAATCAAAGTTTAAGGTTTACCGATACTACGGCTATTGATGGTTTTGGCGCATCATTAATTTTAAAAAATAATGCAAAGCTTAAAGTTGATAGTGGAGTAACTTTATCTTTAAGAAATTTAGTGATTAAAGGTTTGCAAGATGCAACAGGTTCAGTAATTGAAATGTCCGAAAATAGTTTTTTATCTTTACAAAATGTAGAGTTCGCTCTTTCGGGTGATTATACATTTACTCAAGGTTATATTTTTGTAAATGATGATTTTAAACTTACAGGAACATCAAAACTTATTTACCAAAATTCAAAAGAGTCATTTATTGCCGAACATTCAAGATTGTATTTTGATCTTGGAACAACATTTTCTTATGTTCCGGATTCCGGAGCTAGAAACTTATTAAAATTAAAAGACGCGACAACCGTTTTATATTTAAGTAGTTGTACTTTTGCCGCTCCGGCGGACGCGACATATAACGGACTTGAATTAACAAAGGGTACAATTGTTTTTGAAAATTCAATTGATATTAAAAATTTAAATAATGGTGTTCCAAATACAGATATAAATAAAGCAATTACTTTGGGTGATGGATCAAGCGCAGATAATGATTTAAGTACTAAAGTCTTATCCGGCGCGATGTTAAATATTGAAGGATATTTAGATTACAATCCAAATTAATAAGATAATAATAATTTTTAAGGTAGGTAGTTTATGAAAAAGTTTAATATTATTTTTAACCTGGTAATCGTTGGGTTGTTCTGTTTTGTTCCTGATTTATCAGCTCTTAATACGGCGAACGCGATTGGAAGTAATACTGTCTACGCGTTAAGCGCGGAAGAACAATATACAGCGGCCGGTGGTGGATCCTATGATGTTTGGGGAATGGTTGATTATCAATATGGATTGCATGTTGACCCGACTTGTACCGTTAATTTAGGACTCGCCGATCCAATAAGAGGTGGTTCAATCAGATTAGATGCTGGAGCTAAAATTGGTTTGCTATCTGATTTGCACATTGGCAGTTCTGTTGATATTGAAATTGGTTCCGCTTCCGGTGCGACAGCATATATTACTGGTACGGGAAATAGTATAATTTGTCACGGTGATTTAACTATTCCCGCGAATCGCAAAATTCGATTTTTAGGTCATACGACAATTGATATGCAGGGCAATGAATTACACTTAGAAGATGGTGCGCAATTAATTGTTACTACTTCTTTAAGTAACTTGACAATAAAAAACGCTGTAGTTTCAAATTTAAAAGGTGGATCATATTATAAAAATGGTGGCGGGATTGCTGTTAAATCTAATGTTTCTTCGATCACTCTTGATGATGTGATTTTAGATTTAGGTTCAACATATTCTTTTGATTATGGAAATCTTAATATTTATAATGAAGTTAGAGTAAGAGGTGAAGGAAAGATGTTTGCTTTTGCTTCACGTTTATTTCATCCTTATCTGACTACTTTTTATCAAGGTGTTTTGCAAATTCAAAAAAATTCTACATTGATGTTTGATGTAGGTACAACATTTAAATATCAGCAACCAGCTGAATATTTATTCTATTCCGGGGCTTGGATTTTGGATTTGTCGCAAAGAAAACTTGTAATGATAGATAAATCTTCTCGTTTATATTTTAATAATTGTAAAGTACAAATACCGGTTGACACCATTCAACTTTATTTTGATTCTGCCGGTGGTGTGTCCTGGAGTACGCCAAAAGATGTTGGTGGTATGGTATTAACAAATGGAACAGTTATTTTTAACAATCGTGTAATACTAGAATGTTTAAAAGCTGATGGTAGTGTTCCGGATCTTTGGACCTTTTCTTTTCCTGCTTTTCCTACGGTTCCTTATTATCCTGTATTTCAGTGGGGTGATGGTTCTGACGCGCATGAAGATGTTGATATAGAAGTATTGTCCGGAACAAAAATAGAGACATCTGGACGAATTTATGGATGTAACACAGATTAAATTAATTAAATAATAAGGTGGGAAATGGATGCAAAAAAAATAAGTTTATTTATTACAGGATTATTTATATTTAATTGTTCTGTTAATAGTAAGATTACTTTTTCACAAACAAATTCGAATTTTATTCTAAGTGATACCTCATCCAAGCTTAATATTCCATCTTCATCATCTTTGATTGGTTGGAAAAACGCATCTATCGCAAACGGAACAGCGCAGGACACGAAAGATGATTATAATTATTTTTCAGATGATTCCGGTGGTAATGTTCACGAAGAATTTATTTATGAAGCAAAACAAGCTTTAGGTTCTATCGCGGAAACAGGTCTCTTGTTTTATGATGATGTTGCATGCGATATGGAACAAGTTGCAATTGGCGGAGCATCAGAAATCTGGGGCGTTAAAAGTGGCCGTTTGTATATTTATGATGTAAATGGTTATACACAAATTGCAGGGCAAGATTTTCCTTGGAGAGATGTTGGAATCGGGATGTATAAAATTTCAGCAGGTAAGGATGGTTCTTTATGGGGATTAGATAATTCCGGAATGCCGCATAAATGGAATAGAACTCTTCTAACATGGGAATCAGTTTCTACTCCTTCATCAGATTTTACCAGGTTTTGGAGAATATCAATTGGGCACAGAGATCATGTTTGGGCGATTGGTCACGATGCAAGTTTAGATCCAAAAGTCTATCAATGGGATGGTTTGCAATGGAATGATCAATCTAAGGGTGCTTGGTATCCAAATACAATTGATGAACATGTAGTTGAACAATCATTGGCTGTTGGAGGGGACGGACTTGTTTTTGGTATTCGCTCTACTGATACAACCGCAACCGGAACCGGTACCGATCGAAATCTCGTAAGATGGGATCCGGATGCGGATACTTGGGATAAAATCGATTTAAAGGCTGTTGATAGATTAACTTCTCAAGTTATGACTCTTACTTCCAATTATTTAGGAAATATTTCCGTTGGAGAAGAAGGCTCAATTTGGGCAAATGTTAATGAACCATATTTACTTCAAACTGTTTATGATCTTTACGGCACTTTATATAACGCGAACAGAATGGTGACGGAAACAAGCGTTACCGGAACAGAATATATTTTGAGACCTCAAAAAGTTACAATTGATTATTTACAAGCCGGTTATTATGGTGAAGTTTGGATGCATGATTCAATCAGAACAGATTGGTATCGTTTAGTTGGTGGTTCAATTAGGTCCGCGGAAAATTATTTTACAGAGTTGCCTGATTTCAGAAACTTTGGTGATGATTATGTTTTTGAATATGGCGCAAGTGAAGTTGATGATTTCTGTATGTTAAGAGGAATTAACTTAGATCTTGGAGCATTAGTTTATATTGGCATTCATGTTGCGGTTGCTTCTCCAATCTTTTTAAATGGTGGAACAATTGTTCTTAATGCTGATTTAAAATTATCTTCAAGTTCTTATTTTGGTTCCGGTGGAAATATCAGTGGAAAAGATAAAGCTATAATTTTTGGTGGAAATGTAAAAATCTATGATGATTCGGCCTTGAAATTTATAAGTAACACTATTCTAGATGGTAGAGATGGGACTTTGGTTTTAGGGGATAATTCGCAATTGATTTTAGAAAGCGGTGTTACAGTTACATTAAAAAACATGAAAGTGAAAAACTTTCAAACTTTAACGCATCCTAGCATTGTTATGTTGGGAACCGATAGTCAGCTTGTGTTAAAAGATGTTGAAATTGCGATGTCCGGTGATTATACATTTACTCAAGGCAAATTATTTATTTATGATGATGTAATCTTTACAGGAACCTCTAAATTTATATATGAATCTTGCCAGCCTACAATTATTGATTCGCATTCATCTTTGCGTTTTGATTTTGATTCTACATTTTCTTTTGCTCCCGTATCCGGAGACCGAACCTTAATTTCTATGACAGATGAATCTTCAAGTATTTATCTAAATGGCGCTAATTTTTCTGCTCCGGCAAGTTCTAATGGAATTCAGTTAACCAGGGGAGTATTTATTTTTGATAATGATGTTAATTTTATAAATCTTGATGGCTCAATACCAAATTCAGATATCTCTAAAGCAATTACTTTTGGAGATGGGGCTAATGCTGCGAATAATTTAAATGTATATTTTTTATCCGGAGCATTTGTTAATAATGATGGTTATGTAGATTATAATCCCGCCTAGATAAAATTTTTATTAAAGTTTGGGTGACACAGAAAAAAGGTAGAAAGGAATTTTTATGAATGTTCGCAACAAATTAATTTACTTATTTTTTTTAATTACAATAAGTTTTGATTTTGCTTTTGCAGCAGAAGGGGTATTAGATTTTTCTAGCATGAGTGCTTCTTTGGCATTAAAACCGGATTCTAGCGTTAGATTAAAATATACCGGTGATGGACGTCAGTTCGGTTGGAGTTATGCATCTATTGTAAAAGCAACAGGAGATTATCCTGTAAATTGGCAAGAAGCATATCCTGACGGAGTTGTTATAACTTATGGTATGGCACCATATCCAGATTATTCTGTAACAAGTTCACATCAAATAAGAATTGGCGAAAGTGGTTTTTTAGGTCCTGATGATGTTCTTACTTTTACAACCGATACTGTTGTAAATGGAAACGGTTCAACACTTATTTTTGCAGGTTCATTGAATCCTCAATTTGTTGTTTCTCCAGGAACAACTATTGTTTTGAGCAATATTAAATTGTTAGGAATCACTAGAAATTCTTTTTCAATGATGACTGATTCTTCTCAAATTATTATTGGTGAAAATGTTTATTGGGGTCTGGATGAACATCTGACATTTACAAGAGGTAAAATTAGTATTACCGGACAGAACGTATGGAATATTCAAGGAATTGGCGGACAAAAACGCTTAAAATTTAATCCTGCAAGTTCAACAAATAATCCAATGATAAATCTTGGTCTTGGAACACTTGCGTTGCAAAACATTGAACTAACAGGTCTTAAACATATTTCAAGTTCAACTTTAGGTAATATCGCGGGAGCGTTAGGTTTGGTTGGTAACGCGGCGGTTAATATTGAACAATCAACAAGCATGGTTTTCTACATTGAAAGTCTTGCTAATGTATTTAGACTTCTTGAAAACAACCTAACATTTAATGGCCTTCTTAATTATTCAGAAACTGGAGACAGCGCGTTACATTTTGATTTTGTATTACGTTCTCCGGTTGAATCAACAGACGCTAAAGCGCAACTGCAAAGCGGTAAGGTTCCTGTTGTAAACTTCGCGACAAACTTTATTTACTTAACTTCATTAAACGGTATCGCGAGAATAATTTTTGATGACGCGATTGTTAAAGTTAATAATGCTTCTGACGCGTTTATTGTTCTTGAAAATTCATATTTAGCCGCGAATAAATTACAAGTTTCCGGTGATCCTATTTGGGACGCTTCTGATAACAGCGCGAAAAATAGATTCGCTGTTGAAGCAACGGAACTTGAAGCGGTTGGATTTACAAGTGAAATTGTTCCTGAATTTGGTATTCCAATTATTGTTGATCCTGGTCATCACAGATCAATCGATGATATATTTGTAACTCGTTTTGATTTGCTTGATATTTTAAAAGAAGAAAGACCAAAAACTGCAATTGAATTAGGAAAAGGGCTTGCTAGAATTGAAGATGGGCCAGCTGTAATTTTCAAAAGCTAGGAATCAAGTAAGAAACCCCGTGTATGCGGGGTTTCTTATCATAACGGAATGTTTCCGTGTTTTTTCTTTGGTAAATGCTCAACTTTATTTTCAGTAATTTGTAACGCCTTTATTAAGTGATTTCTTGTTTCATTAGGCTCAATAATTGAATCAATATAACCATACTCTGCCGCGACGAATGGATGAACAAATTCTTTTTCATATTCATTTTCTAATTGATTTTGAAGAGTTTGTTTTTTGTTTTCATTTTTTATTTCATTTAATTTTTTACCATGCAAAATTGTTATTGCCGATTTTGCCCCAAGAACCGCGATTTGCGCTGTTGGCCACGCGAAATTAAAATCAGCGCCAAGTTGTTTGCTTCCCATAACAATATACGCGCCGCCGTACGCTTTGCGTAAAATTATAGTTATTTTAGGAACGGTTGCTTGAGCGTAAGCGTATAAAAGTTTTGCGCCATGCCTTATAATTCCATTGTGTTCTTGTTCAATTCCCGGCATAAAACCCGGAACATCAACAAAAGTAACAATCGCAATGTTGAAGTTGTCACAAAAATTAATAAATCTCGCGGCTTTGCATGATGCGTCAATGTTTAAAACACCGGCTTGTTCTTTTGGTTGATTCGCGACAATTCCAATTACTTTGTTTTCAATTTTCGCGAAACCGATAACAATGTTTTTCGCAAAATCTTTTTGTATTTCAAAAAACGTATTTTGATCAATAATTTTATTTATAATTATTTTTATATCGTAAGTATGATTCGGATTTTTAGGTAATAAACTTTTTACATCGATAACTTTTTCATTTTCAATATTTTCTTGTGATTTATTGAAAATAGAAGAAAAATCGTTTGGATCATTAGAGTTATTATTTGGTTTACTCAAGTAATTACTTGGAAGATAAGATAAAAGTTGTTTAACTTTTTCAAAACATTCATTTTCACTTTCTGTTTCGATGTGGCAAACACCGGATTTTGTCGCGTGTATTCTTGTTCCGCCAAGTTCTTCTTTTGTTATTTTTTGATGTAAAACTTGTTCTATCACTTGTGGTCCGGTTATGAAAAGATTACTTATATTTTTGGTTGTAAAGATAAAATCTGTTAATGCCGGAGAATAAACAGCGCCTCCCGCGCAAGGGCCTAACACCAAAGAAATTTGTGGAATAACTCCGGAGTAACGAACATTGCGCATAAAAATTTCACCATAACCCGCGAGTGAATGAATTCCTTCATCAATTCTCGCGCCGCCGGAATCAAGAATTCCAATTATTGGACAACCGATTTTTGCGGCTGTATCCATAATTTTACAAATTTTTTGCGCTTGATGTTTTCCTAGAGAACCACCTTTTTGTGTAAAGTCTTGCGCGTAAATCGCAACTTGAATGTTATTAATTTTTGCAAAACCGGTTACAACTCCATCAGTGTAATTTTTTTTATTTAAGAATGGTGAGCAGACTAATTGATCTATTTCTTCAAAACTGTTTTCATCAACTAAAAGAGCGATTCTTTGTCGCGCTGTGAACTTACCCTGTTTTTTTTGTTTATCAATTCTTTCTTGTCCGCCACCGAGAATAGCGGTGTTTTTTTGATTCAACCATTTTTCAGTTGTAGTGTTGTTCATTTTTACCTTTAATAAAAGGATGTTGAAAATATTTTCCAAATTGTTCTATTAATGAGTTAAGAATTATATCATTAGTTTGTTTCGCTTTCAAAAGGGTGGAATTTTTGTTAAGGATTTCTTTTGAAGAATAAAGGGAGAGTGGTAATGGAGTTTCAAACAGAAAACTCTCAAGATAATAAAACTGAACAAACTTCGAGTGTTGCATGGTATAAATTAGCGGAGCTTATTAATCGCGGAGAAAAAGAAAAAGCGCTAACTTTTTTTCGATTATTGGCGCATTCATTTGATGAAAAAGCTTATGCATTACAACTTGAAGGTGATATATTGTGGTCTTTAGAGGATAAGCAAGCTCTAGAAAAATATCAGCAGGCCGCCTTTTTATATAAAAAAGAAAAAAAATTAATTCAGGCAATTTCAATTTATGAACATTTATTAACACTTGAGCCTGAGAATTCAGATTTTCTAATTTCATCTATTCCTTATTATGTTGAGCTTGATTGGTCAGAAAAATTTTATGAACGTTTTGTTGGTTTAATTAATTTGCATGAACAAAAAAAAGTAAGTGAAGAAACGATTCTCGCTTTGGTGCGAAGTGTTTTTGAGCTTGTAAATGAATGTGAAGATAAACAGCGCCAAAAATGGGTTTTGAAAGAATTAAAAAAACTAACAAAAATGCTTCCGGCTAATTTAGCTGAAAGCATTAAAAATTATTTGTAATATTTATTATATTGATAATTGAATTTTGATTCCCATTGTTTCTAAATCGTTTAATGATTCCGAGCAAACAGATACCTTTTTATTTGAATACAACATTAAATTTTGGCCATTTTCATTAAAGCTAAAACTTATTTGTATATATCCCGGTTCTAAAGATTTGTGAACTTTATCAATTTCTGAATTATCAAATGTTGTTGGTAATTCTAAATTTAGATAATTTATGTTTTTTGTATTTTCAAAAATTTGTTCTAAAGGGATCAATTCATTTGCGATCATTTTGCATTTATCATTTGCCGTTAAATCAATATTTCCTTTTATGATGAAAACATCATGTTGATCTAAAAGTTCAGAGACTTTAGCGTAAGTTCTAGGAAAAATTATGACTTCGCTGTGTCCTGTTAAATCTTCAAATTGCGCGAATGCCATTTTGTCTCCTTTTCTTGTTGTAATTTCTCTAAAACTTTGAATTAAAGCAATTGCGGTAGCCGGAATATTTCTTTGAATTTGTGGCGGATTTTTTATTATTTGAAGGATGTTCGCAAAGCTTTGAGTTTTTAACCAGCGTAAAATTTTATAGCTTTTTAATGGATGAGAACTTAAATAAAAACCCGCTGCCGCTTTTTCCTTTTCTAATTTTTCTTTTGTTCCCCAATCTTCAAGTGAAGTGAATTCATAAAATTGTTGCATTGATTTTTCGTTATTATTTTTGTTGTCAAAACTAAACATACTTGTTTGCCCTGTTTTGGCATCTTCTTTTTCTTGGTTGGCCATATCAATAATTTTATCAAGCTCTGCAATTTTTTGCGCGCGATTTCCGGGTAAAGAATCCATCGCGCCGGCGTAAACTAAATTTTCAATAACTCTTTTATTGCAAGTCCTCAAGTCAATTCGTTTACAAAAATCCAACAAATCAATAAACGATTTTTTTTGTCGCTCTTTAATTATATTTTCAAGCGCTATAAGACCCGCGTTTTTTATTCCTTTTAATCCAAATAAAACGGAGTTTTTGGTTGGAGGAGAAAATTCAATTTCAGATGTGTTTATATTTGGAGGTGAAATTTCAAGATTCAAGTCACTGATTTCTTGAAGATAGAAACTTAATTTATCCGGATCGGTTGTTTCAAAAGAGGTTAAAGCGGCCATAAATTCAGCCGGATAATTTGATTTTAGGTAAGCGGTGTGATACGCGATTAAGGCATAGGCAGTTGAATGAGATTTGTTAAAACCATAACCGGCAAAATATGCCATTAAATCAAAAAGCTCACCGCCTTTTTTGGTATCAAAGTTTTTTTCTTTTGCTCCTTTTATAAATTGTTCTTTTTGCTGAGCCATTACTTCAACTTTTTTCTTACCCATCGCGCGCCTTAGAATATCGGCTTGTCCTAAACTGTATCCTGCTATAGCTGAAGCAATTTTCATAACCTGTTCTTGATAAACAATAACACCATATGTTTCAGCTAAAATGGGCTCAAGTTCCTCAAACATATAAGTAACTTTTTTTCTTCCATGGCGACGTTCGATAAAATCATCAACCATTCCTGAACCAAGAGGGCCAGGGCGATAAAGCGCGTTAACCGCGATTATATCTTCAAATTTTTCCGGTTGCAGTTTGCGTAAAACATCTTTTAAGCCTTCAGATTCTAACTGGAAAATTCCATTTGTTTGTCCCTTTTTTAATAATTCAAACGCATTTGAATTATCAAGAGGTAATTTGTCAAGATCAATATCAATGTTGTGATTTTTTTTGATATATTTTAAAGCTCTATCAATGACGGTTAGGGTTTTTAAACCTAAAAAATCCATCTTTAAATAACCAACGCTTTCAAGATCCACCATAGAATATTGCGCGACTAAATCGGTTGATTTTGACGGAACATAAAGAGGTAAGACTTTGCGTAAGGGCTGAGGTGAAATCACAACCCCGGCGGCATGTTTTGACGCATGCCTTGTTAGTCCTTCAAGCTTAAAGCAGATGTCAAATAAGTGTTTGACGTTTGGATTGTTATCGATAGCTTCTTGTAATTTGGGTTCTTTTTCTATTGCTTCTTTTAAACTTATTCCCAATTGATTTGGAATTAAATCGGTTAACGCGTTTGAATCCTGAAACGGGAAACCTAAAACTCGAGCGACGTCTTTTATTACTCCTTTTGCCATCATTGTTCCAAATGTAATAATTTGGCAAACACAATCATGACCATATTTATCTCTTACCTGATTTATAACTTCTTCACGTCTTTCAACGCAAAAATCTATATCGATATCAGGCATACTTACGCGTTCAGGATTTAAAAAACGCTCAAAGAGTAAATTATATTTTATTGGATCAACATTTGTAATTTCCATTGCCCATGCGACCAAAGACCCTGCTGCTGAGCCTCTACCCGGGCCAACCGGAATATTTTGTTTTTTCGCCCATTTTATAAAATCACTAACAATTAAAAAATAACCGACAAAACCCATTTTTATAATTAAATCCATTTCAAGTTTTAGTCTGTCGTCATAAATTTGATATTGATCTTTTGGAATTAAATCTTTTTGTTTTAATTCTTGTAACCCGTCAAGACATGATTTTTCAAAATATTGTTCAGGTGTAAATTCTATAGGAATTGGCGCTTGAGGGAAAAAAAGTTTTCCAAATTCAAATTCGAATTCACATTTATCCGCAAGCTCTCCGGTATTCCAAATAGCTTCAGGCGTTTTCTTGAAAATTTCTAACATTTCATCAGTTGTTTGCAGGTAAGCTCGAATATCACCAAAAGACATTCTTTTGGAATCAGTAAGTTGCTTTTTTGTTTGAATGGAAAGCAAGACTTCATGCGCGTCATAATCTTGCTTGTTCATGTAGTGAGAGTCTGTTGTCGCGATACATTTTATGTCGTATTTTTTGCTGTATTCTAAAAGAAGTTTATTCGCTATCGCGATTTGTTCAATATCCGGCGGCATGATTTCAAAATAAAATCTATCTCTACCAAAAACATTTAAGAACCATTCTATTCCTTTTTCACCTTCTTCGATTCGGCCTTTTCTTAAAAGTTTTGGAACATAACCGCCGATGCAGGCTGTTCCCGCGATTAAGCCTTCGCTGTATTTTTCTAAAACTTTAAAATCAACTCGTGGTTTAAAGTAAAAACCATCCTGATGCGCAAACGCCATCAATTGACATAAGTTTTCATAACCTTTTTTATTTTGAACAATAAGTAAAAGATGATAATATTTTTCGTTTGGATCTCTTATGGTTGCATCCGGAGTAAAATATAGTTCTGTTCCAAGAATAGGTTTGATTCCGGCTTTTTTTGCTTGTTGAAAAAATGTTACAGCGCCGAAAATATTTCCGTGATCAGAAATTCCTACGGCTTTCCAGTTTTGTTCTTTTGCCCGATTTAACAAGTCTTTGATTTTTATCGCGCCATCAAGAAGCGAATATTCTGTATGCAAATGCAAAGGGACGAAATGTTTTGTCATATTTTGTTTTTATTTAGTTGGATGGTTAAAATATTGTTAGTAACAAAGTGTATAAAATTTTTATGAAAATGTTTAGATAAGATTCAATTGTTTAAATTTTTCTTTTTTTGTACTATAAACGTTCTTTTTGTTAGATTAAATAATCAAATTAATACTTTTTAGGGAGTTTTTTAATGTTACCGGTACATTTAGTTTTTCAGGTTGTTGTTTTTTCCATTGCTTTCGCCACGATGTGGCTGGCAAGTGATAAAGTTATTAATTACGCGGTTCAAATATCTGATCTTTTTAATATTTCTAAACTGTTTGTAGGGTTTATTTTTATTGGTTTAGTGACGGCTTTGCCTGAGGTTGCGGTTGTACTAACTTCGGCTTTTGATGGTATTCCTGAGATTGCCACAGGTAATATTATTGGCGCGAACTTTAATAATCTGACCTTAGTTTTAGGTGTAACCGCTTTTTGGGGAAGTGGTCTGGCTGTTGATAGAAAAGAAAAGAGAAGTCTGTTGTGGTTGATTCTTATAATTTCGGTTCTTTTTCTCTTTGTTTTCGCGTTTAAACAATTATCTCTTTTTCATGGAATTGTTTTAATTTTGTCCTACCTCTTTACACTTTTGTGGATGTGGAAGAATAAAACAGTTGTTGATCAAGGGGTTAATAATGAGGCTAGTAATTTTAACAATTATACTATTTACGACAAAATAATAGTGATTTCAAAATTTCTTTTAAGTACCTTTATTGTATTACTTGCTTCAGAAGTCGCGGTAGGGCGTTCAGAGATTATTTCAGATATGTTGAATTTATCAATAACAACTTTTGGCGCAACTATTTTTTCTATTGTTACTACTGTTCCGGAATTAGCTTTAAGTATTAATGCCGTTCGTAAAAAAGAACATGGAATGGCATTAGGGACTTTAATTGGTTCAGTATTACCACACCTTTGTTTGTGTTTTAGCTTTTTGACAATGTTATCAAATAAGCCAATTAGCCTAGTTAAACTTTCTAGTTTTATGTATTTTATTTTTCCGGCTCTTCTTATAATTTCTGTTTCCTTGTGGTTTAAAAATAAACTTTCTAAATTTACCGGTTTTTTATTATTCACTTTATTCATAATGTCTTTTATTTATCACATATTTTTCTAATAAAAAATAAAAGGGAGAAAAATGGAGTTTTTAATTTATGGTTATTTTGCGGGTCTAGCTTTAGGTTTTGCTCTTTTATGGTTCGCCGGTGGTTGGGTTATTAAATATTCTGTAAAAACCGCGCATTTATTTCATGTTACAACTCTTTTTATCGGTTTTTTTTTAGTCGCTATGGCTACTAGCTTACCTGAGTTGGCTGTTATTTTTATCGCGGCAATGAAAAATGCTCATGAAATTTCGGTTGGAACAATTATTGGTTCATTGCTTGCTGATATTGGTTTTGCTTTAGCGATCACTTCTTTTTTTGTTAAGTCAATTTCAGTGTCAAAAAAAGATAGTAGAAATATGACCGCGATGTTAGTTGTTTCAACTGTCATTATGATTTTTGTTTTTTATTTTCAAAATTTAAATAATTTAATTGGTTTGTTTTTAGTTCTTATATATTTTGTTTTGGTTTGGTGGATTTGGCGTGATCAGGCAACCTTGAAAGAGGCAATACAAACAAAAGAAGAAGTCCTAACAGTTGTTAACAGTGATCGAAGAAGAAAGTTTTTTTGGGTTTCTAAACCCGGAATATTAATTAAATTGTTCGCGAGTTTAGCTGTAATGTTTTTTGCTTCTGAAATAATTGTTCGATTTATTATAGAAATCGCGGATTATTTTTTATATTCAAGACATATAATTGGCGCGACAATTTCGGGATTAGGAACATCTTTACCGGAATTAACTTTAGGTATTAGCGCTGTTAGAAAGAAAGAGCTTCCTTTGGCTTTGGGAAATATTATTGGTTCTGTTTTAGGCGAGGCAACCTTTTTATTAGGCGCCGCGGTTTTAGTTAGTCCGACGATTGTTAATCTCAAGGAATTGAATACGCTTATTCCTTTTTTATTTTTAACTTTAGGTATTACAATTTATGCTCTTGTTAAAAATAACGCATTTAAGCGAATCCATGGAATTTTGGTATTTATAATTTTTATTGTCTTTATGGTTTTCCATTTATTTTTTTTGAATTAAAAAAAGTCGGAAAATTAATTTTATAGAGATGTGTTTTTGTAGATTGGTTTTAACACATCTTTTACAAGCCAGCCCTGCAAGGGCGAAGGTGATTAGCCTCGGGTGAGGCGTTTTTGCGCCGTAACCCGTGGTTATAATTACCCCGTAATATTAGCCCCATTTTTATGGGGCGACGGAATTTGGAAAATTTATTGAAATAAAAAATTTTTATCATATTTTATTGCGTGTTTATCTAAAAAACTTCTAAATTCATCCTCAAAAGAATTTACTTTATGATGGGCTTCCTGATTTTCAATATAATTTTGTACGGCAACCAATTTAGACATACTCACGGCAAAGGCTCCATAACCACTTTGCCAGCTGAATTTTATTTGTGGATTAAAAATTTGATTAATAAATTTAGATGAATTTGCTTTTACTCTTCGTATTAAATCTGATACTGGATATTGTGTGGACATTCTAACCAAAAGATGAATATGATCTGAAATTCCTCCAACAGATATTAAATTACATTTTTCTTTTGTAATTATAGCGCCAATGTATTCATATAATCTTTTCTGAAATATTGGTTTAATTATAGATTCTCGATCTTTTGTCGACCATATAAAATGATAATGTAAACTTGAATATGTATGTCCCAATGCAACCCCTGATTTTTGTTGTTATAATTTGTTTTTTAAATAAACTTTCCTAATTCCGCCGCCCCATAAAAATGGGGCTAAATTTATATCGTATAATTATGTACCACGGGTTACGGCGCAAAAGCACCTCCACCCGAGGCTAATCACCTTCGCCACTAACGTGGCTTGCCAATGGTTTTAATGCCAACTTACAAAACACATCTCTATAAAATTAATTTTATTATTACGACTATTTTTTTAGAATTAAATAAGGCGCGGGAACTTAGTCTCCTACGCCTTATAATTTTGAATTAAAATTTAATTTCGTTTGCTTTTTTGTCATTCATTCCATCAGATTTTTTAATAAAAGAATCTGTTATTTTTTGTAATGTATCAGTTAATCTTTTTGCAAAATCTTCCGATATGTCACGTTTTTTTTCTGTTTCTCTAATTAAATTATGATATTCTTTGCGAACATTTCTAATTCCAATTTTGCATTCTTCAGTTCTTTTGTTAAGAACTTTATTTAGTTCTTCTCGCCTGTCAGAACTCATTTGTGGTAGTTGAATTCTGATAATATTACCATCGTTTATTGGAGAAACTCCTAAATCTGAAAGAGAGATTGCTTTTTCAATTTCAATAATTATTGATTTATCCCATGGTTGAATTGTAATTAAACTTGCTTCAGGCGCTGAAAGAGTCGCGAGTTCACGCAGAGGCATTAATTGTCCGTAAACTTCCGCTTTTATGTCTTCTATTAATTTTGTTGACGCTCTTCCCGCTCTAATTGTCGCGAGTTCTTTTTCAAAATGTTTAATTGGGTTTTCCATGTCTAAATTAACTCTGTTTTCAAAACTTTTCGTATCACCTTCAGCGATTGCTAATGGTTCCATAATTTTATCCTTTTAGTTTATTGTACTTCCAAAATTGTTTTCTTTTATTGCTTTTACAATTGAATTGTTTTCGAACAAATTAAAAACTTTTATTTTTATATTATTTTGTTTTGCAAGTGTTATAGCAGTCAGATCCATAACTTGCAAATCCTTTTTTATAAAATCACTAAAACTTATTTTTTTTATAAGTTTCGCGTTTTTATTTTTAATTGGATCTTTATCATAAATGCCATCAACTTTTGTTGCCTTTAGAACTAATGTTGATCCAATTTGTAATGCGCGCAGCACAGCTGTTGTATCAGTTGTAAAATATGGATTCCCTGTTCCTCCGGAAAAGATAATACATTTTTTCTCATTTAAAGATTGTGTTATATTTTCGGTGTTAATTATTTTTGTGATTTGTGGGCAAACAATAGAAGTAAGATGTTCAGTTTGAATTTTTTCTTTTTCAAATAGGTCTTTAAGAATTGTTCCATTTATTATTGTTGAAAGCATTCCTATTTGATGCGAAGTATTTGGTGTTAGAGAGAATTGCTTTCCATTTGTTGTCCCCCTAAATAGATTACCTCCTCCAATTACAATGCCAATGTTGTAATTTTTTTGTAATGATTTTATTTGTTTAGCAATGTTTTTTATAAGATCTTTATTTACAGAAAAAGCGCCACCTTTAGATGATGCTTTTTCTGTATTAAAAACTTCGCCGCTAATTTTTAATAAAATATGTTTCATATTTTAATCCAAGCCCTATAATTTAAGAGCGAATTGATTAAGAACTATTGACCTACCGCAAAACGCTTAAATTGTTTTATTTGTATTTTTGTTCCTGTATCTTTTTCAACTTGCGCAATGTATTGTTTTATTTTTGTTTTATCATCTTTGATGAATGGTTGTTCAATTAAACAAACTTCTTCAAAATATTTTCTCATTTTGCCTTCTAAAATTTTGTCGATTATTTTTTCAGGCTTACCTGCTTCGATGAGTTGTTCTCTCGCAATTTTTCGTTCAGTTTCAAGATTTTCATGTGGAACTTGAGAAGAATCTATACTTACAGGATTTGTAACGGCAATTTGCATGCAAATATCATGCGCGAGTTGTTTTATTTTTTGTCCTGATGCTTTATTCATATCAACAGGTTGATCTGTTTCCAGTTCAACTAATGTCGCTAACGTTGAGCCCGGATGAATATAGGCATTTACAAATCCATTTTCTTTAACTTCAAATCGCGCGAAATCACCGACTTTTATATTTTCAGTAATTTTTGCGACCAATTCATTAAGACATTCTTTTACAGTTAGATTTTTTTCTTCAAGCTTTTGATTTAATAAGGCGTTACTATCTTCACCTTCGATATACATTGGTTTTGCGATCGCGATGTGTTTAGCCAATTGTTTAGTGAATTTTTTCGCGTCGTCTGTATTTGCGGAAAAATCAGTTTCCGTATTTAGTTTAACCAGGCAGCCAATTTTATTATTATCTGAAATGTATGATTCAATTATTCCGTGATTTGCTTGCTTGCCCGCTCTTTTTGCCGCGACTGCGGCGCCTTTTTTACGCAATATTTCTATTGCTTTTTCCATATTACCTTCAGCGTCTATTAGGGCTTTTTTGCAGTCCATCATTCCGACTTGTGTTTTTTCTCTTAATTCTTTGATTTGTTCTAATGTGATGTTTGCCATCTAAAATACTCCTGTTTGAGATAAAAAATTAAAGTTTTTGCTGCTATATTAGATCAACTTTCATATTCTAAGAAAATCGATATATACTGCTAACTCAAAGCTAATAATTATGTTTTAAATATGTTGTTAGTCTGCCAAAACTGTATTTTTTGACAAGTAACAACTGTTTTTTTTAAATTATGCAATTTCAGCTTTGACAAAAACCACCTAAAAATTTAGTATTATAACCTCTAAAACTAATTAACATGTTTAATGGTTTTCAGTGTGAAAAGATATTTAGTTTATTGTGATAATATTTATAAAATTTGTTCAAATAGTGAACGGTGTTTATTAGGAGATTGTCATGCCAGTACCTAAACGTAAAAATTCGAAATCCAGAAGAGATAAGAGACATGCTAATAAGGGAATGGATGTTAAAACAGTCGCAGTTTGTCAAACCTGTCAGGCTCCTGTTTCTTCCCATCAGGTTTGTAAGCAGTGTGGTTATTACAAAGGCCAAAAGGTTTTAAGAACAAAAACTGATCGTATGCATGAAAGAACTCAAACAAGACAAGCAGACGTCGCGAAGCGTGAAGCAATACAAACTAAAGGGACTGCGGAATCTGAAAAGTCAGATAAAAAAGCGGATAAAAAATAATTAAGATAATTTAGTGATTACGCTGTGCTGGTATTTACGTACTGCCACAGCGTTTAATTTTAATATTGATTTATTCTAAAGATTAGGAGAGCCATGAAACATCCAAAAGATCCTTTTGTAAATTTATTTGAAAAATATTCCAAATTTGTAATCGAAAATAAAGAAAAATTTTTTATTGGTTTAGCCGGTATTGCAATATTAGTTGTAGTAATTTCTTGGTATACGATTAGTCAAGGGCAAGTTCAAGTAAATGCTCATAAAGATTTTACCTATGCAATGGAATATTTCAGCGCTCCTGTTGTCACAGACAAAGATGAAGTTACCATTGATTTTGATACAAAAGAGTTCAAAACAAAAGAAGAAAAATGGACAAAAGTTGAAAACTTATTCAGGAAAGGTTATGAAGATAACAAATCTTCCGGTTTGGCTCCAATTTTTCTTTTTTATCAATCCGAAGCTTTATTAAATATGGGAAAACATCTAGATGCTATTTCGATTTTGAAAAAAGCTATTGATTTGATTCCAAGTAACGAAGTTAAATCTTACTATCAGGTAAAGCTTGCGTTAATGCAGATTGATTCTGATGATAAAAAAATGCTTAGTGACGGTATCGCGATATTGAAAGAATTAGCGGTTGATGATAAATGTGTTGCTAACGATAGAGCTTTGTATCAGTTGGGTAATTATTATTGGAACAACAAAAATTTTGATGAAGCAAAAAATTATTGGAATCAATTGATTTTAAAATATGGAAAATCGTCAGAAAAACCATCGTTTTATGTCAGTAAAGCCAAACCAAAATTAAAACTAATCAGTTTTAAATCTTAAATTAGTTTTGCGTTCGTACTAATAATTCTTATTATGATTTTGGATTAGTATGAACGCAATTTTCTTTTTATAAATTTAAATTTCAGGAGTAAATAAATATGAATAAAAAAGAAGTAAGAGTTCGCTTTGCTCCTTCTCCTACAGGGCACCTTCATATCGGTAGCTTGCGTACTGCAATTTTTAATTGGCTTTACGCGCGTCATGAATGTGGAAAGTATCTTTTAAGAATTGAAGATACGGACAGATTACGCTCAACAAAAGAGTTTGAGACTTCTCAAATTGAATCATTAAAATGGTTTGATTTAATGTCGGATGAACCGATTGTTCATCAACTTGATAATATTGAAGAACACAAAAAAATTGCGCATGAATTAATGAAAAACGGGTTAGCTTATCCATGTTTTTGTAAACCAAAAGATGCTGAACAAACAGTTACGGAACTTTCTAGTGGAATTGCTCACAGATATTTGGGAACATGTAGAGATAAAAAATGGACAGAGCAAGATTTGCAAAAACCGCATGCAATAAGAATAAAAATACCTGAAGATATAAAAGAAATTATTTTTGATGATTTAATTCGTGGCAGAATTTCAGTTTCAACTGATCAACTGGATGATTTTGTTCTTGTTCGAACTGATGGAACACCAACATATAATTTTTCAGTTGTCTTAGATGATATTTCAATGGAAATAACGCATGTTATTCGTGGTGAAGATCATATTTCAAATACACCAAAACAAATAATTATTTACGACGCGTTAAAAAAAGAAAAACCATTTTTTGCTCACTTGCCATTAATTTTGGGTGAGGCCGGAAACAAATTAAGTAAGCGGGATGCGGATGTTTCTGTTGAAGAATATCGTAAAAAGGGTTTTCTAGCCGATGCTCTTTTAAATTATCTTGTTCGTTTGGGTTGGTCGCATGGAGATCAAGAAATTTTTTCTCGTGATGAATTAGTAAAATTGTTTACGATTGAATCTGTTGGTAAAAAGGGCGCGATTTTTGATGTGAAAAAATTGCTCTGGCTGAATGGTATTTATTTAAGAGAATTAAATTTTGATCAAATGTTAAAAGCCATAGATGACTTGGGGCAAGATTATAAACAAGGTTTACTTTCTAATTGGGGTGAAGATCAGTTAAAAAAATTATTTGAACTGTACGCGCAAAGAGCAGAAACTATTTTACAGTTATTTGAAGATATTATTTCTTTGTCGGAATCTCCAAAAACTTTAGATTTAAATTTAATTTCTAAATGGTCGAATGAGAAAACTATTGATTTATTACGTTCATTTGTTGAAAAATTAGAATCGATTTCAAGCATGGAACATGAAGATTTATTGAATCTTGCAAAAGAAGTGTGCGCTAACTTTGATTTAAAATTAGTTAAGCTAGCTCAACCAATTCGTTTAGCGTTGACAGGTTCAATATGTAGCCCCGGAGTTTTTGATTTAATTTCTGTTTTGGGAAAACAGGAAACAATAAAACGAATAAACGCTTTAATTAAAGATTTAAATTTATAATTTTTTAAAGGATGGGGAATTATGAGAATAGGAATAATTTTTCCGGGTCAAGGCGCGCAATATGTTGGCATGGGAAAAACTTTTTATGATAAAGATCGGGATTTCCAGGAGTTTTTTGAACAAGCTTCCGGTTGCTTAGAACAAAACTTTGTCCAACTCTGTTTTGCTTCGTCTGAAAAAGTTCTTAAAGAAACGGTAATCGCGCAAACATCAATTTTTTTGGTAAGCGCCGCGATTTACAAAATTTTAAATCAAAAATACGGTATTGTTCCTGAAATTGTTGCCGGGCATAGCTCCGGAGAATATTCAGCCGTTTTTGCCGCCGGAGGAATGAATTTTGTAGATACCTTGTATTTGTTAAAAAAAAGAGCCTCTTTTATGCAAGATTCAACTCGTGGAAATGTTGGAGGAATGCTTGCGGTTATTGGGTGTCCAATTGAAGAATTAAAAAGAATTTGCGCCAAACATGATCAACCGGAAAAAAATGATTTTGTCGCGGAAATTGTAAATTATAACGCTCCTAATCAATTTGTTGTTTCCGGAACGTTGCCTGAATTAGAACTTGTAAAAGACGAGGTTCAACTTTTAGGCGCTAAAGCAATTGACCTGAATGTCGCGGGCGCGTTTCATTCACGATTAATGAAAGACGCCGGAAATAATTTTTCTTCTTATTTAGTAAAAGTTGATTTCAAAGATTTAAAAATTCCATTTGTTAGTAATGTTGACGCAAGAATTATAAAATTGGCGCAAGATATAAAAAATGAGTTGGTTGATCAAATCAGCAAGCCGGTTTTATGGTGGCAATCAATGCAATATCTAAAAGAAATGGATATGATTTTAGAAGTTGGCCCCGGTGGTAAATTGGCAAAAATTTTAAAACGTGAATGGCCGGAGAAAGAAATTTATACAATAAGCGAACTTGAAGATTTGTACAAGGTTTTACACCGATTAGATATTCCAATAAAAGAAGATGAAGTTGAATTGGAACCGGATTTAAAAGTTGAGATTGAACTGGAAAATGACGAAAAATTTTCTCAAAAGAAAGACTCTGGCAAAGAGTAGAAAGCATGAATGATTTTACATCACTTATAACCGGTGGCTGTGGAGGGATTGGGAAATCCATTGTTGAAAAATTATTAAAACGTGGCGACAATGTTGTTGTTTTTGATTGTTTATCGGTTGAAAGTGAGCAGGTCAAAGATTTAAAAAAATTAGACGTTTTTTATTTTCAGGTTGATATTTCAAATGTTGAATCTATAAAAAATGCTTTTTCAAAGCTTTTCGATTTTTTTAAATCCCAAAACAGGTTTCTTGATTTACTTGTAAATAACGCGGGCGTTATTCGTGATAATTTTGCGATAAGAATGACAGAGCAAGATTGGGATTTCGTTTTGGATGTAAATCTTAAAGGAACTTTTTTTTGCGCGCAACAGGCCATTAAGCATATGATGAAAAATAAAAAGGGTTACATTATAAATTTAAGTTCTGTTGTCTCACATTCCGGTAATCCCGGACAAGCAAATTATGCTGCGAGTAAAGCCGGAATTAATGCTTTAACAAAAACGTTAGCTCAAGAATATTCGGGTAGAAATATTTTAATAAACGCAATCGCGCCGGGTTTTATCAAAACGGCAATGACAGAAAGGTTGTCCAAAGAGATTAAAGAATTCGCGCTAAGTAGAATTGGTTTAAAACGTTTTGGTGATCCGTCTGACGTTGCGAATTTAATAGAATTTTTATCGTCAGGCAAGGCTGATTATATTACAGGACAAATAATTGATTTAAATGGCGGTATGTTTTGATTGATTAGCCGAATAAGGAAATTAATTTTATAGAGATATGTTTTTGTAGATTGGTTTTAAATATCTTTGACAAGCCACGTTAGTGGCGAAGGTGATTAGCCTCGGGTGTAGGAGCGTAGGCGACGTAACCCGTGGTTAAAAGATTACCATCAACACCCCAAAGCCCCGGTAGGGGCGGCAGAATTAAATTAATTATATAAAAATTTATGTGTCGTACCCTGCGGGCACTGAAACTGTGGTGTTAATTTGTTTACCACGGGTTACGTCGCCTACGCTCCTACACCCGAGGCTAATCACCTTCGCCACTAACGTGGCTTGTCAAAGATATTATTAAATTAACATATATTGTCAAAGACAAATTTTGTCTTTTTTAACTTCTTTATTCGGCTATATTTTCTGACTAGAAAAATTTTTATCTTTGGTTATTATTAGTGCTTGTTAAAATGTAGTACTCGTTAAAATGAAATTCAAATTATTAGGAGATTTAAAAAATGAGTTTTACAAAAGAAGATACTCAAGAAAAAGTTATTGATGTAATTTCTGAAAAACTAAGCATCCCAAAAGAAAACATTACAATTGAAGCGACATTCAAAAATGATCTGGGCGCGGATTCTTTAGATATTGTTGAAATGATTATGAGTTTTGAAGAAACTTTTGGAATTGAAATTAAAGATGAAGACGCTGAAAAAATCAAAACCGTTCAAGATGCTGTAAATCATATTCATGAATCGAGAACAAAATAAAAAATGCCGACAAACCATTATTCAAAAAATAGGGTAGCAATAACAGGTATTGGAATTGTTTGCCCTTCCGGAAACACTACTGAGCAAACTTGGCAATCAATGATACAAGGAAAATCGGGTCTTTCTTTACTCCTAAAAGAAGATGTTTTAAAAGATGTTCCATGGAAAGCTTTTGGTTACGTAAAAAATGAACAAGAGTTGATTGATTCTGTATTGACAAAAAAAGAACAAAAAAAAACTGATCGTTTTATTCACTTAGCCATGCTGGCCGGAGATCAAGCTTTAAAGGATTCCGGAATTACGATTGATTTTCCATCAAATCGAGATCGGTTTTCAATTTTTTTAGGTGTTGGGGTTGGTGGTATTGATTCTATTTTACAAAGTGTTTCAGATCTAAAAGAGGGTGGTGTAAAAAGAGTTACTCCCTTTTTAATTCCAAAGTCAATTTCTAACGAAGCTTCAAGTTGGCTTTCTATAAAATATAATCTGCATGGGCAAATTAGCACAATTGTTAACGCGTGTTCTTCCAGTAACGATGCAATCGGGATGGCGTTTCGCTCAATTAGGGATGGATATTCTGATTATGCTTTGGCCGGTGGAGCGGAAAGTTCAATTAATCCTCTTTCAGTCTCAGCGTTTGGAAATATGCGAGCGCTTTCAACTTGGTCTGGTGATCCAAGAAAAGCATCCAGACCTTTTGATAAAAACAGAACCGGTTTTGTTTTATCTGAAGGTGGCGCGATTTTGGTTTTGCAAAATTATGATTTGGCTAAAAAAAGTGGAGCGAAAATTTATGCTGAAATTGTTGGCTATGGAGCAACGTCTGACGCATATCATATCACTGCAATGCATCCTGAAGGAATTGAAGCAAAACGCGCGATAAATTTGGCTTTAAATGACGCGCGAATTTTACCTGAACAAATTGGTTATGTTAACGCGCACGGAACGGGAACTCCAATGAACGATCCTATTGAAACGCAAATTTTAAAAGATGTTTTTGGTAAATTTATTGATCCAAGTAATCCTAAACATATTTGTGTTAGCAGCACAAAATCTATGACAGGGCATCTTTTGGGCGCCGCCGGTGGTTTAGAAGTTGCCGCTACCGCGCTCGCGTTAAAAAATCAGATTGTACCTCCAACAATAAATTTGGATAAACCTGATGAAAAATGTGATCTTGATTATGTTGCTAATAAAGCGAGAAAATTAGATTTTGAATACGCGATTTCAAATTCTTTTGGTTTTGGTGGAGCAAATTCTGTTATTGTTTTGAAAAAATAAAAAGATATGCCGAACTAAAAAAAAGTTCGGCATATCTTTTATTTCTTTAAATTTGCTGAATGGAATTTGTGTATTAAACTCCGTGTTCGTTTTTCCACATTACAAATTTGTATAATTGTTCTAAGCATTGCCCAACACATATTTTGTTAACGCCACAAGAGGTGTAACATTCGGCAGCTCTACTAGCGAGGCTTTTTGGAGCTTCGCCCAACCCACAAGTTGTAGCTTCTTTGGCTATTTCTAAAATAGGATTAATAGCTTCGTTAGGTGTTTGACTTGTATATGCTAGATAGACGATAGGGGCTACAATTGCAGCTGAGCATCCAGCCTTTTTTAATAATTTTTTAGCAAAGGCTTTTATTTTACGAGATCTTAATTCTTGATTTCTTTCTTGTTGTTTTTTGTAAGTTTGTTCGATTCGAAGTGCTCTATAAAATTGCATCTTTTCTTCTTTGTTCCTGAAATATTGTTGTTCTTCAATTTCATTAGGTTGCTCTTCTTCTGTTTTTTCAATTGAAGTATCATCATCATTATCATCAAGATCACACATTTCTAACGTTATGCTTTTTGCTGCATCATTATTCATAGATAAAAAACTAAATATTGATTTAATTAAAGAAGCTTTTTTTGCAGGTACTTCATTTTCAAATACAATATTTTTTTCTGTTGGTATTTCTGTGAGTTTAGGGATTTCAACTGTAATTTGTTGTTTATCCTCTAATTGTTTTTCTGTTTCATCTTCTTCATAAAGATCACCCTGACCAAGTTGACTTGCGAAATAATTAAGAGTTTCAACCAAGCTAGGAGTATTATCTTTTTCATTTTGTTTTGGTTGATTTTCTATTTCAGTATTATCATGATCATAATCATTTTCATCAATTAATGGACATTCATCTAAAGTCATTTCTTTTGCTGCATCATTATTCATTGATAAAAAACTGTATATTGATTTAACAAGACTTATAAAAGACTTCTTTTGTTTTTTAGGTGTTAATTGTTGTCTTGTTTTGAATTCTCTGAAAGCAGCTTGAATTTTAGTTGCAGCTTTTTCTTGTTTTCTGT
>JAUWHS010000122.1 GCA_030605785.1 bacterium | reverse complement strand
AGTATGGCTTTTATGGAAGAAGTGTTAAATTACAAATTATATTTTTTGTTTTTAATCTTGGCCGGAGCGGGTTTGTTATTTTATTTTATAAATACGAAAAAACCTTTCAAGGGTCCGGAAAAATTTTTTAGGGGTGAAATGATTGATTTTAAGGTGCCAAAAGAAAAAATTAAGAAAGTTGTCCTTGATAATGGTATGACAATTTTAGTGTTTAAAAACGATTCAGTGCCAAAAGTTTTAGTTCAAATTGCTTATGATATTGGTTCTTACGTTGAAGAACAAGGTGAGCGTGGTCTTGCGCATTTAATTGAACATATGATTTTTAAAGGAACGGATAAACTTTCCGAAACTGACATTGATACAATCGCGAAAAAATATGGCGCGACATTAAATGCTTATACTTCTAATGATATGACAAGTTATTTTTTTGAAGCGGACAAAAATAATTGGAAACCATTTGTTGGAATTCTTTCCGATTGTATGCAAAACACTCGTTTTGATGATCAACATTTAGCGTCTGAACTCAAGGCTGTAATTCAAGAATTAAGGATATATAAAGATATTTATTGGCGCGCGATGATTGATAAATCAAGTGAACTTCTTTTTCCTACAAATCATCCTTACCATCGTCCGGTTATTGGATACAAAGAAGAGTTGATGGATTTATCTGCCGAAAATTTAAAAAATTTTTATAAAAAACATTATACACCAGATCATGCGACATTATTTATTGTTGGTGATATTGATATTGATGACGCGATAGATTTCGCTAAGAATAATTTTGAAAAAATAGAGGGTGTTGAAAAACAAATAAATTATGTTGAAAAGTATTTTCCCAAGTTAACAAAAGATTTAACAACAAATAAAACTATAACTTATGAAGATGTCAAAAATGAACAGCTTGGTTTTTATTGGCAGATCCCTGGGCTTAGAACCAAAACGGATGTTATAACAACGGTTATAGAAGTTGTTTTAGGTGAAGGTCAAGGTAGTCGCTTACATAAACGTTTAGTTGATGAAGAAAAAATTGCTACAGGTGTTGGGGTTATTGGATATCAATTAATGCAAGACGGAATTTTTTTGATTTTTGTTGAACCGCTTTCAGGACAGGGTGAAAAATGTCGACAAGTGATTGAAGAAGAACTTGAGAACATCATCCAAAATGGAATCACGCAAAAGGAATTACAGAAAGTTATTAAATCTAAAAGACGTGTGTTTTTTCAAGAGATGCAAACTTTATCAGGTTTTACAAATGAGTGGATTCAGTCTTTCATTGCGCATAAAGATGAATTTGAGTTGTTTGATAAAATTAATCAATTTAACAATGTTGACTCCGAACAAATTCAAACGTTTGCCGCTAAATATTTAGATCCGTTTTTAATTAATCAAATTGAAGTTTTACCAATTCCTCAAGATAAAAAAACTTTATGGGAACAAAATAAAAAAGAATCTGAAGAGTTGGATAAAAAAATATTAGCTAAATATCAAAGAACGTCTCAGTTAGAAGAACCTCGATTTGCGAAAACAATGCAAAAGCCAAACAATTTAGATTTTACGTTTCCGGAACCAACAAACAATTTTAAATTAGATAACGGTTTAGACGTAATTGTTTATAAAGATCATTATTGGCCTATTTTTACAGTTAATTGTCAATTTAAAGACGCGGAATATTTATCTGAATCCAAAGATAGTATTTTGCTTGGTTTAATGATGAGTATGTTGATTGAAGGTAGCCAAGATTTTTCAAAGCAACAAATCATTGAGTTTTTTGAAGATCGTGGAGCAAGTATTTCTTTGGATGAAGTTGGCGGTCGAATGTCAGGATTAAGTGAAGATTTAAATTTTTTGCTTGATAGATTTTTTAATATTTTAACCAAGCCTAAATTTAATGGTGAGTCTTTAGAAAAATTAAAAGTTGTTTTTATTGATATGTGCCAACGAGCGAAAGATTCAGCCAAGTCTGTTGGTGTGAGGTTGTTAAAAAATGAAATTTATAAGGGGCATCCTTATAATTGGACATTTGATGAAGCAATAGAGATGCTGCAAAAAGTTACAGTTAAAGATTTGCAAACTTTGCATGAAAAATATATTTCACCTAAAAACATGGTTTTAACTATCGCGGGTTCTTTTGATTTAAATGATACAGAAAAACAAACTAAAAATATTTTTAGCGCATGGTCGGGTGAAAAGTTAGAACTTGAAAA
>JAUWHS010000033.1 GCA_030605785.1 bacterium | reverse complement strand
AGAAGTACGAGTATGAGTTAAAAGATCTTGGAATTAAAAAGATTGTAAAACTAGCAATTGTTTTTGATGGTAAAAATGTTTTTGTCAAAGGCGATGAATCTTGAAATAAATTTTTGTGATAGTTAAAATTTTTATTTTTTTTCAAAAAGTAAACGAGCCAAAATTCTTTTCGGCCCGTTTCTTGCATTCGGCGCAATTTTGTTTTTCTTTTTTGAAGATTTTTTAATTAGGTTATTTTTTTAAATACCCCTTTGAATGTTTTTAATCTCTCGAGTTTCATCAATTTGCCAAACGTCAGTTTTATCTTTAACTAAGTTTCCCGCGGCTTTTGCTTCAAAATTTTCTTTATCTGCTTTGCAAACACCAAGTTGTTCTTTAGGAGTTTCAAGTTTTCCGGTAAAGAAATGAACGCCTTCTTTTGCTCCGGGAAAATTAAATCCATAAGTGTAGTGAAAATTAGATTCTTTTCCGCCGCCTTTGTAACCTTCAGGTTGCCAAATTCCGTTCTCACCGCCAAGCTCCATTGTGTATTCACCGCGTTCAGCCCAGTAAGCTTGTTCGGCCGCGTGCAGCGATGAAAGATTAACCGCGACTTCCGCCTGTTTTGCTTTTAAGATATAACTTTTGTATTTAGGAATTCCAATAGACGCTAGAAAAACTATGATCGCGATAACAATCATAAGTTCAATTAAAGTGAATGCTTTATTTTCCATCTTTCTCCTTTTAAAATTTTACAATTCTTTTAAAATTTGTGTGATTAATTCATCTATTGGTTTTTCGCTTAAAATACCGGCCGCGTTTTTGTGTCCTCCACCACCGAATTTTGAAGCAAGTAAATTTACATCCGCTTTTTTGGATCTCAGTGAAACTTTTGTTTTTCCATCTTTTGTTTCATAAAAAATTAGTGTTACATCAATATTGCTTAAACTAGACAAAAAGTTGTTAAAACCGATTAGGCATTTGGGTGTTACACCGAATTTTTTCATATCTTCTTGTGTTAGTTTTGTCCAAGCGCAATTTCCTTTTGGCGCGATTTGAACATTTTGTAAAATTTGCCCCCAAAGTTTTATTATTTTAGGATCTTTATTTGCTAGAAGTTCTGTTTTTAATTCAAATAGATTTGCTCCAAGATCAATTAAATCCGCGGCAACTCTTAAAGTTTGAGAAGTTACCGATTGTGTATGAAAAACTTGACTGTCGTATAAAATTCCCATTAAGAGGCATTCCGCTACATATTGATCGAATAAATCATTGTTCCATTCTTTTATCAATTCATAAAGAATTTCACACGCGCTTGATGAGTCTCCATCAACAAAATTGAATGTCGCGTTTATTGTATTGCTTATATGATGATCAATGTTAATCATTGGAATCATTTCAAAATCAGGATGGAAATACATGCGTTCATAATTAGCGGTATCGCAAACAATTATTAAGTCCGGAATTTGTTTATGTTTGTTGATAAGGATGTTTTTAGGTTGTCTTTTAAATTCAAATTCAGCTTTACTTGGATAAATTGTTTCAATGTCTTTGCAAAGATGTTCACAAATGTGTGACAGCGCGGCGCAAGCTGAAATTCCATCGCCGTCAGGTTTGTAGTGAGTTAAAAATGTTATTTTGTTTGTTTTTTTTATTTCATTCCAGGCTTTTTTGATATTTTTTCTTGAAAAATGATTATTATTACAATTTATTACCATAATATTTTTCCAAAGTTTTAGTTTTAAATTCACCTTCGCGTATTATTTTTACCACACCCTTTTTTGATACATCGATCATTGTTGAGGGTGAAGTTTCTTTTTCATTACCAAAAACGATAAAATCAATTTTGTCTAAAATTTGCTGATCAATTTGATTTATGCTTGTAGGAGTTTGTTGACCGCTTATATTTGCGCTTGTTGAAAACAGCCCGTCAAATGATTCTAATAATTTTAAAAGTTGCGGATGTTTTGGGCAACGAAGAGCAATTGTATTGGTAGATGATTTTATAAAACCCGGTAAATTATCTTTTGCCTTAAAAATTATTGTTAGTGGACCCGGCCAACAGTTTTTAATTAAATTTTCAACATTTCTATCTAAATAATTTTCATCGACAAAAAGTTTAATTTTTTCAGGAGAAGAAATTAAAATTAAATAAGGCTTATTTGTTCGTTGTAATTTTATCTCATTTAATTTTACAAAAGATTTTTCTGTAATGTTTGCGAGAAGACCCGGGATTGTATCTGTTGAGGTTATGTTTATTAAATTTAGATTTAAAGATTTTTTTAATTTTTCTATTATTTCATAATCAGACCAGGAAAAACTTTTAGAATTGTTTTGCATTTTTAATCTTCTTTTTGTTTCAATATTATGAATTAGTCGTCTTTGACAACAATTCAAATATACTTTAGTATTTAATTAAGTAATTACAGTATGTAAATATTTAGTTTGTTGCTATTTGAGTTTTATTTTAATAAAAATTAAAACATTTAAAAATTAAAAGCAATTTCTATTATCAAAAGTATAAATTTTGTTTAAGTTTTAAATCAATCTTTATAGAGCGATTTTAACCCAAGGAGTAGTAGCATGTTAACGCTATCTGAAAAAAAACAAAAAATGGAGAACAAATTTTCAGCTTCTCAAAAAAGCTATAATGAAATTGTAAATTATCTTGATTCAAGAAAATCTTATGAATATTCCCAAGAATCTGTTGATAGAGTGAAACAGTTAGATCAACTTTTGGGTAATGTTTCAACTAAAACAGATACTATTCTTATTGGTGGGACGAATGGTAAAAGTTCCGCGCTTCATTTTACTTCTAAGCTTTTAAAGGAAGAAGGTTTTAAAGTTGGACTTTCTTATTCCAAGCATTTTTTAAATTACAATGAACGACTTGTTTGTGATTTGCAACAAGTTTCAAACAAAGATTTTACCGATGCCGTTAACAAAGTTATTGATGTTGTTGAAAAAAATAGTATTGACGCGACAAGTTTTGAAATTTTAACAATGTCATCATTTATTTATTTTCAATCCCAAGATGTTGATGTAATTATTCTTGAAGTTGCTGTTGGTGGAAAATATGACGCGACAAGTATTTGTAATCCTAAAATTTCAGCGATTACAAGGATAGCGCAAGATCATTTAAATCTTCTGGGTGATGATTTAGATAAAATTGCTTTTGAAATGTTAGAGATTACAAAACAGGGTGGTTGGTTTATTTCCGCGGAGCAAAGTAAGATTCGTTTACAAAAAATGAAAGAGTTTGTTGAAGAGCGTGGTGTTAGATGGGCGATGCCAATCCGAAAGCTAGCAACCTTGCCATATATTTTTGAACAACTTTATGGAAGAACCGCTTCTTTGGGTGAAAGAATCGCGCAACTTTATGTTGAAGATATTAAAGGAAAGTTTTCTCCATTTTTGCGTGGCAATTTGTTAGCTACTCAAAAAGGTCAAAGAGGTCGACCAACTTTAAAAGCAAAACAAGACGCGCAAATTAATCCAATAAAAACCTTGAAAAATTTTTGGCGAGATCAATTTAATCTAGCAAAGGGTCGTTTTGAATACCTGAGTAAAGAAAAACCGTCAGTGTTGCTTGATACCGCGCATAATGTTGACGCGTTTGAAAATTTATTTTTAGGTGTTCGCCTTCTGCATTATCAAAAACCTCTTAAAGGCCTCTCTTTGATAATGGGAGTATCAAAAAGTATAAATTCTTTAGAAGCCATAAAATCCGCGCGATATTTACTTAAAAAAATTGGCGGACAATTATTGTTTGTTCCTTTACCTGGTAATGAATCTTGTCATGATGTACAAACTTTAATTGAAATGGCAAAGGAAATGGGAATTAACACAAAGTCTTTTGATTCTTTTTCTCCCGCTTTTGAGGCGGCAAAAGAAACCGTTGATGAACATGAAGGTTTGATCGCGGTCTTTGGTTCAAATGATATGGTTTCGCAATATTGGAAATATAGAGAAATTAAAAAAATCTAAAATTAATTCAGAACATGAGGGATAAACATAATGAATTTAAAAAATGTTATATATATTTCCATTTTAATATTTTTACCGGTTTTTATATCCGGTAAAATTAAAAAATATAAATTACAAAATAATATTAATCATTCTCCTAAGGTTGTTTCCCAAATTGTTGATGGTGTAACAGTTCAAAAATTAGAATTATCTATAATGGAAAGTAAGGATATTTTTGGAGAGCAAAATGGTATAAAAATAAATAATAATTTTCAGCCAATCCTTTTTTCTATAAAGAATGATTCTAAACAAACTATTAAGATGGATTATGATGATATTGATCTTGATATTTTAAATTCTAATAATATTGCAAAAACACTTCATAAAAATATTTTACTAAGATCATTTATATATGTTTCTTCTTATTCCGGATATTTGGTTATTGCTTTTCCTCTTGCACTTGCTTTCGCGATGGGAGCGGCAGCTCCCGATCCGCCATTTTGGGCCCCGGTTCCCATCTTTTTATTGTCTATTCTTGCCTGTGTTTTACCTGTAGCTATTGTTTCAAATGTTTATGATTTAAAATCATATAATGATTCTTTAAATAAAAATTTTGCAATAAACACTATTTGTGAAAATACAACAATAAATATTGCTCCCGGTGAGGAAATATTAAAATTAATATTTCTTGATTCAGAAGATTATGATGGAACATTTAATATAGAGATTAAAGATCAAAATAATAAAAAACTAAAATTTGAATTGTTGAAATAATTAATAACATGGCAGATTTTTTTTGCTGCCATGTTATTTCAATTAAAATTCAGCGTGACCCGGGTAACGAGGAAATGGAATTACATCTCTAATATTTTCCATTCCTGTTACAAATTGAACAAGTCTTTCAAAACCTAAGCCAAAACCGGCGTGAGGAACTGTTCCGTATTTTCTTAAATCCAAATACCACCACAAAGTTTTTGGATCAAGTCCCATTTTTTTTATTTTTTCTTCTAAAACTTCTAGTCGCTCTTCTCTTTGTGAGCCCCCGATAATTTCTCCAACCCCTTCAACCAAAACGTCCATTGCAGCGACTGTTTTTCCATCATCGTTGTTACGCATGTAAAATGCCTTAATATCTTTCGGATAATCAAGAATTATGACAGGTTTTTTAAAATGTTCTTCTGTTAAATAACGTTCATGTTCTGTTTGTAGATCAATTCCCCATTTAACAGGAAACTCAAATTTCTTTTTTGTGTTTTGCAAAATTTCAATTGCTTTTGTGTACGATAAGCGTTCGAATTTTGAATTTACAACATGTTCTAATTTTTTGACTAAACCTTTACTGATAAACTTATCAAAAAGTGTTAGATCCTCTTTGCAATTCTCAAGAACATATTTAATGCAATATTTTAAATATTCTTCCGCGCAATCCATGTCATCATTTAAATCGGCAAAAGCCATTTCAGGTTCAACCATCCAAAACTCAGCTAAATGACGAGCGGTGTTTGAATTTTCTGCCCGAAATGTTGGGCCAAACGTATAAACATCACTCATTGCGCATGCGTAACATTCTGCTTCAAGTTGTCCTGAAACGGTTAAGAAAGTTGGCTTTTCAAAAAAGTCTTTTTCAAAATCGATCTCTTTTTTGTTTTTTAATGGTGGTTTAAGTAAATCTAGAGTCGTGACTTTGAACATTTCGCCAGCGCCCTCACAATCACTTTCTGTAATTATTGGTGTGTTAATATAAAGAAATCCTTTTTCCTGAAAAAACTTGTGTGTCGCGAACGCAAGAGCGTTTCTTACTCGAGTGACTGCTCCAAGGCTGTTTGTTCGTGGACGTAAATTCGCGATTGTTCTGAGGAATTCAAATGAGTGACGTTTTTTTTGTAACGGATAAGTTTGCGCGTCGCATTTGCCGATTAATTCAATTTCTGTTGCTTTAATTTCAAAAGATTGTTCTTTACCGGGACTTTTTACAACCTCACCGGTAATGCTTACCGAACAACCGGTTGTTAAATCTTCAATAATTTTTGTGTAATTTTTTGCGCTTTCATCCGCGATTATTTGTAAATCTTGTAACGTTGAACCATCATTTAAATCTAGAAATGAAAATGTTTTTTGATTTCTGACCGTTTTTAACCAGCCTTTAACAGTGATTTTTTTACCAATATCAGATTCTTTTATTTGATTAATTTTTATTCGCATATAAACTCCTTGGATATCTTAAATTTATTTGTTGTTTATCATTATGCCAGATATATGGCATTCGTCCATAATAGGGGCTTCTACCCGTATATTTACGTACGGAGAGAAGCTTTAATTTACAAAAGAGGAAGTTTTATATCTTCAGGCCAGGTGCTTGATTGAACTTCACCAATATGTGTTTTTTTCAATAAAAACATGCACAATCTGGATTGACCAATTCCTCCACCAATAGAAAAAGGTAATGTGTCATCAAGTATTTTTTGATGAAAATCTTGGCTTAAAATATGTTCTTGTTTCATAAGTTTTGTTTGTTTTTGTAATGCCTTTTTATCTACACGAATTCCCATTGAAGAAAGTTCCAAAACATCAAGTCTAACTGAATCCCAAACAAGAATGTCTCCGTTTAAACCAAATGTTTTTTCACTTGTAGGTGTTGACCAATCATCATAATCGGATGCGCGTAAGTCGTGCGGTTTTCCGGATTTTAATGGATAACCAATTCCAATTAAAAAAACGGCGCCAAATTTTTTTGT
>JAUWHS010000038.1 GCA_030605785.1 bacterium | reverse complement strand
GTTTTTTAGTTTTAATCAGAACGTATAAAAATTTACCGTTTTATTATGGTAGCCCACATCATTTCTGTATTTATTTAAAAAATAAGGGATGGAGTATAAACAAAATTTTAATTTTTACTGTTATTACTTCTATAATTTTATCAAGCATTGCAATGTCGTTTCTATTTAATGCAATATCATTTTTAACATTATTTATTTTGTGTTTATTCTTTTTTATTGGTTGGGTTTTAGTGATTTATGTTTAATTTTTTTTACATGGATAAATAAAATTTTCTTTACTTCTCTCTTTCTTTCTCGTATTTAATTTTGTTAGATTCATCGATATTGAATTAATTTATCAAAAAATAAAGGGAGAGAGATGAAAATATTCAGAATGTTTTTTTTAATTTGTGTCGTGTTGTTTGAAGCGTCGCCTGTTTTTATGGCGGTGACAGAAAATGAGCTTTATAATCTTATTGAGCAGGTTAGACGCGCAGATCCTATTTCAATTGATCTGTCTAATAAAGCGATTGCTGTAGCAGGGGAAGGGATTAAAAGTGATGATTTGGATGTTCGAGAGTCAGCTATTTATCTTTATGAAGAATTGGTTAAAAAAGGCAAAGCTTTTGAAGAGGCAATAGCTGCAGCAGGGGAAGGGATTAAAAGTGATAATTATGGTGTTAGTTTTTCAGCCATTGAACTTTATAAAGCATTGGTTGAAAAGGGCGAAGCCTTTCAAGAGGCAATATCTGTAGCAGGGGAAGGGATTAAAAGTTATGATATGATGGTTCGATCTTCAGCTATTTATCTTTATAAAGCTTTGATTGAAAAAGACCAAGCTTTCAAAGAGGCAATAGCTGCAGCAGGGGAAGGGATTAAAAGTGATAATCGTGATGTTCGATCTTCAGCCATTCAACTTTATGAAGCTTTGTTTGAAAAGGGCAAAGCCTTTGAAGAGGCAATAACTGTAGCAAGGGAAGGGATTAAAAGTGATGATTTTAGGGTTCGAGTATCAGCCATTCGACTTTATGAAGAATTGGTTAAAAAAGGCAAAGCTTTTGAAGAGGCAACAGTTGCAGCAAGGGAAGAGATTAAAAGTGATAATTTTAGGGTTCGAATATTAGTCATTCAACTTTATAAAGCTTTGGTTGAAAAAGGCAAAACTTTTAAAGAGGCAATAACTGTGGCAGGGGAAGGGATTAAAAGTTATAATTATGGTTTTAGTCTTTCAGCTATTTATCTTTATAAAGCTTTGATTGAAAAAGACCAAGCTTTCAAAGAGGCAATAGCTGCAGCAGGGGAAATGATTAAAAGTGATTATTTGAGGGTTCGATTTTTAGCCCTTGATCTTTATAAAGCTTTGTTTGAAAAAGACCAAGCTTTCAAAGAGACAATAGCTGCGGCAGGGGAAATGATTAAAAGTGATGATAGTGATGTTCGAAAGTCAGCCGTTAAACTTTATAAAGCTTTGATTGAAAAATTAACAAGTCTAGTAAAACAAGGAAAGAATTTTGAAGGGGCAATAGGTGCAGCAGAGAAAGGGGTTAACAGTAATAATGATGAGGTTCAAAATTTAGCGCTTAATTTATTAAAAGAGTTGGAAAATAAGGTAAAAGATAAGGAATATGATGTTAATCATTTGAGTATCCTTATCCTTTGCATTTCAAATTGGGAAGAATTAAAAAAAATAAATTTAAATATTGATGATGATGTTTCGTTTGCTTTGGAGTATGTGGCTTCGTTCGATTTGCAACAAATTCAAGAAAACAAATCAATTATTGTTAAATTATTAAGCGTTTTAAAGCTTAATGAGGATAAGCTTTCAGAAGAACAGAAAGAAAGTTTAAGTAAAATATTAAAAAATAATAAGGAATTATTATCGGAAATAAAATTAGAAGCTTTTTTATCTAAATTGGGTGAGATTAAAAAAGAATTAACAGAGTTAGATATCAAGTTGAAATTACCTTCAGAATCGAATGGAATTTTTTTTACTAATCTAAAAAAGAATTTGGTAAAATATTTGAAACATATTGATGAATTAAATATTTTTTTAATTCAATATAAAACATTGTTATTGCAGTTACCTGAAGATAAAGATAAGAATCAGCAAGAAAAGCTTAATAAAATTAAAGATTTTGAAAGAGTTCTTTCAAAAGTTAGAATCGAAGCATTTTATACATTTTTAAATATAACTAATTATCTGACTAAAAAAAATAAACAATTTGGAATTAGCGATATAAACGCAGGTATATGCGAAGAGCAACGAGTTGATAATAAAATTCAAGTTCAACTAATCAATCCTATGACCAAATTTATGATACAAGGAATAGCAACAGAAAATAACCCTTTTGAAAACCTACTTAAAAATAAATGGAACACAGAAATTACTAAAGAAAATATGGAGAAAATTACCGGGGAAGCGTTTGCGGACGTTGTTGATGAGGCCGGAATAACAAGGATTCTTTTTTCTCAATTGTCGAAAACTCTGTGTATTGAAGATGATAATAATGCATGGTTTAACGCGTCTGATGATTTTTTTGTTCCTGTTAAAAAAACGGGGGAGAATACTTCTTTTAATAAATCTAATGAAGAAGTAAGCCAAAAAATTCTTAAAGCGCTAGGTTATTTTATGTTTTATAGCCTGAAGAATCGGAAAGAAGCGTCAATATTTTTACATATGCCAACTTTTGTTTTTGATTTTTTGTTGTATGGAAAAGAGACAAATTACTTAAATGAAGGCCAATTAAATAAAAGCTTAATTAAATGGATTGATTATCTTGTGCAGTATAATAAGGCAAGTTATATAAAAGAATACGCAAGTTCTTTTTCTAAGATTTTTAATAGTAAAATAACGGTTAAAGATGTAAACAAAATTATCGGCAATTTAGAAATGATAGACGATGAAGTTTCGATTGAAGAAATAAAAGACGCAAAAGAGATTACCGCTGATTTTTTGAAAACAATAAAAAAATCCATAATTGAATCTATTAATAAAATGTTAATACAGAAAGATGTATATAACGGATTGACGGTATTAAGAAAAGCTTTTTGGGATTTGAATGGAAACAACGGGGTATTGACACGAGATGAGCGGCTTGGGTTTTTGCTTGATGAATATACAGAGAATCAAATTATCGATAATTTACAAAATCCAGAATTTCAGTTAAATCTTTTTCAAATATTTTTAGAATTTTTACAACCGGAGGATCTTGCAAAAATATTTTATCCAACAATAACCGTTGAAAGTATTAAAATAAAATATGAAGGAGGCGCTTCTAATTCTGAAAAAGGAAAAAAAATTAAAGAATACATAGAAAAATATCTTGATGGATATAAAGATAATTCAAAGCAGTTGGAGTTGTTTGTAAAGTTCATAACAGGTGGATTATTCCCGGATGATATTATAATTGTTGTTAATTATTTAACTGGATCAACATCGATCCGATTTGACGCGCATACTTGCTCTAAAAGGTTTGATATAACTATAAACGAAGAAAAACCGATAATAGAATATGAGAAATTTAAGAAACAGTTGGATTTTATTCTTTAAAAACGATTGAATGATTTTTTGAATGAGCTGGATAATTTTATTCAGCCCATTTTCCTTACTTTCTCGTATTTGATTTTGTTAAATTCATCGATATTAACTTAGTTCACCAAAAAATGAAGTACTCAACGGCTTAAAAGCAGTTGTATCGTGCGAAATTCTTCGAAGCTTTGGCGAAGTAGAATAAAAAGGAGAGAGATGAAAATTTCTAAATCATTATTAATATTTTTATTAATTATCAGTACAAGTCTATTTTCACAAGCCAAATTTAAGCAGTCACGTCTGGATGAAAACGCGAAAACAAAAGGTTATGGATACAAAACAGCAAATCTTATGGAACTGGAAAAACTTGCGAAAGATATAAGTCTTCCGGGAGGTTATCAAGTTAAAGTTCCGGAATTTGTTGGAATAACAAGTAACCAAATTCAAGAATTCTTTCAAAAAAATGGTTTGAATATTCAGAATCGTTGGAAAGAAATTATTCCTTCGATGGATATTGATGATTCTCTTAAATATCTAAAAGATTCAGAAAAACGAAAAAACTTTATTTTAGGATCAGAAAAGTTAGCAAGTGATATTGAAGACTTAATGATTACAAATCCCAAATTAGATTTAAAAAGTGTTTCCATTTTTTTAAAAGCCGCTTCAAAAAATAATTGGCGATTGATGGTTCGAAGTACCGGTAAAGAGGATACAAAAGAATTGCCAAACGCCGGAGGAAATCATAGCGAGCCGAATGTTTCACCGAATGAAGGAGCTGTTATCTTTGCGATAAAAAAAGTAGTAGCTTCTTATTTTAAAGAAAAGTCATTAAGCCAAAGAATCAACGCGGGAGATCAAGAAATTTTCGCTGATCCGTTAACACCGGTTTTGTTGCAACGCATGATTGGAGAGCAAATAAATGGAGCGAAAAAAATAGAAGACATTCCGGTCGGATGTGTTGTTTAT
>JAUWHS010000011.1 GCA_030605785.1 bacterium | reverse complement strand
AATACACATATTTATAAAATTAATTTCCTTATTTGACTATTTTTAGAAAATGCGAGGATAAAAAAATGATGAAATATAAAGGATATTTAGGCGAAGTTGCTTATGACGCAGAAGCAAAAATATTTCACGGCGAAATTATTGGTCTGAAAGATGTAATTACCTTTCAAGGAACAACCGTTGGCAAACTTGAAAAAGCGTTTAGGAATTCAATTAATGATTACTTGGCTTGGTGCAAGGAACGGGATGAAAAACCTGAAAAAACATTCTCCGGGAATATTAGAATAAGAATTTCACCTACTCTGCATGCAGAGCTTGCGCAGGACGCTGCAATGCAAAAAATGAGTTTAAACTCTTTGATTGCAAACCAATTACAAAAAAAATAAATTCAAATTAAATATTGTATTCTCGCAGCCAATTATTCAAAACCAACAACGACCAAACTTTTAAATATTCACGTGGGTTTTGATTAAATTGATTTAAAAGAAATTCTACATAATTTTTATTTAACCAGGAAACTGTTTTTAAATCATTCAATTCATAAGCAAATTTTTCTTTTAACCAAAAACCAATCGGCATTTCAAAGCCGTGTTTTGGATAAGTTAAAATTTCCGGTGGCAATAAATCATCAAATAAATTTGCCAACAATGGTTTGTTAATTTTTTGATTTTTCTGAATTTTAAATGCGCTTGGAACGGTTAATAAAAATTCTACTAATTTATGGTCTAAAAACGGAACACGAACTTCCAACGTTGAAAACATTGAAGTCGCGTCACAATCACGTAAAAGCATTCCCGGTGTGTACCAACTAAGTTCCGCCTTTGAAAAAGCGTTTAATGTATCTTTTTCAGAGCTAAAAATTGTTTTTATTGCCCCATAACTTTTAATCTCATTTTTTAAATTAAAAGTTAAAAGCTTCTGTTTTTCATTTTCCGGAAACAAAGTTCTACCGTTAAAATAAAGCTCATCTTTTTGCGCAGGCCAGAATTTTAAAAAATCTAATTTATTTCGATAAGCAAAAGAACGAAAATATTTATTATTTTTATAAAGCTTTGAAATTGCGGGCAAAAACTTTCTTTTAATTTTTGAACTTTGAAAATTTTGTAAGTTTTTTAAATCTTGAAAATAACGATAACCTAAAAAAACCTCATCCCCTCCAAGACCGGATAAAGCTACGCTAACATGTTGCGCGGTAAACTTTGAAACTAAAAAACTATTTATTCCGTCTCCACTTGGTTGATCAATCGCTTTTATAAATTCTTCAAAATTACTTTTAAATTCACTTGCGCCAATTTTTACTTCGTGATGATTGCAATTAAATTTTGACGCAACTTTTTTGGCCAAACCTGATTCATCTATGTAACTGCCTTCATTGCCAAAACTGATATTAAAAGTATGAATTTTTTTATCAGTAAGTTTTGACATTAAACCAACGATTGTCGCCGAATCCAGACCACCACTTAAAAACGCTCCGACATCAACATCCGAGCGCATTTGTAATTCGGTAACCTGCAGTAATTTTTCACGTAAATTACTTTTAATTTGATTTAAATCTTGTAAGCTCTCATCTGTTTTAAAATCTTGCAAATCCCAATATTTTTCAATTTTTAAACCATCAACACTAAATTCTAAATAATGCCCCGACTCAAGTTGAAAAATATCCTGAATTAAAGTTTGAGGTGGATTAACTGAATAAAAAGATAAATATTGATCAATGGCTTGAAGATTTATGTTTTTTTTAACATTTACATTGCTTAGAATTGCTTTTAATTCTGATGCGAAAAGGAACAATTTATCATTATTGTTATAAAACCAATAAAAAGGTTTGACACCTAAATGATCACGAGCGGCAAAAAGTTTCTTATTTAAGTCATCCCAAATAGCGAAAGAAAAAATACCTCGAAGTTTTTTTAAGCATTCTCTGCCCCAAACTTGATATGCGTAAAGTAAAACTTCCGTGTCTGAAGTTGTTTTAAATTGAATATCTAACTTTTCCAATTCAATTTTAATTTCTTTAAAGTTGTAGATTTCACCATTAAAAATAATTGAAAAACGATTGTCCAAAGATCGCATTGGTTGATCTGCACTGGAACTTAAATCCAAAATTGAAAGACGCCTGTGAGCGAGAAAACAGTTTGATGTTTCATTAAAAAATTCACCTTCTCCGTCACGTCCACGATGAGAAATTGATTGAGACATTTTTCGCAGATTAGAAATATTTTTTTCTTTTTGGTTTACTGATTCAGACGAAAAATTAATTATTCCGGCTATTCCGCACAAATGTTTTCCTTTTTTGCAAAACCATGCACAAAAGACATGTCAAAATCTTTGGCCAAACTGTTTCTGCCGACAGTAAAATAACGAATTCCGGATTCAATCATTTTAACCGGATTAAAACAATTTCTACCATCAAAAACAACTCTATCTTTTAACCTTGAGAAACCTTTTAAGTTACAAGATAAAAATTCTTTCCATTCAGTCAAGATTAAAAGCGCGTCAGAATTTTTTAATACATCTCCGGCTTTATTCGCGAAAAAAATAGCGTCGCCATAAATTTCTTTAACATTTGCTGAAGCAACCGGATCATACGCGACAATTTTCGCGCCACTAATTAAAAGCTTTTTAATTATATCAATTGACGGCGCATGCCTAATATCATCTGTTTCCGGTTTAAAAGAAAGACCCCAAATACCAATTCTTTTTCCTTTAATGCTATTACCATAATATTTTAAAACTTTTTCAACAAACCAATCACGCTGACGATCATTAATTCGGTCTACTTCTTCAAATAATGTCATACTGTTATTAAATTCTTTTCCGGTGTGAATTAAAGCTTTTACATCTTTAGGAAAACAACTTCCGCCATAACCAATTCCCGCGTTTAAAAAATATTTTCCAATTCTACGATCAGAGGTAATTCCTTGTTTTACCTGATTAATATCAGCGCCAACTTTATCCGCGAGAAGAGCCAATTGATTCATAAAACTAATTCTGGTCGCGAGCATGCCGTTTGCGGCATATTTTGTAAGTTCCGCTGATTC
>JAUWHS010000109.1 GCA_030605785.1 bacterium | reverse complement strand
TTATTCTTTTTAAAGCGGAAAACGGTGTAAACAGCAAACGCGACTATTACTAAAAAGATGAAGATCGCTAACGCTATAAACGGAAGAGTTGTTTTAAAATTGAACATTCCAAAACTTACCCCTCGATTCAAGGCTAAGCTTAATTTTAGAAATGGTGATATGTTTTTCTCACTTGGAAGAAGACTTTGTAGCGCAAATGATTTTGTTAGTCTGTCTAAGAATATTGTGATGATGAATAAGGAAAAATAAGAAATTATTTTAAAGTTTTTTTTCATTTAAGTCTTAACCTATTTATTTTGTATAAATTTTTTTGCCATATAAATAATTACTACACACAATAATCACATTCTATATAAAAATACTCATTACGTCATTATGTCAAAACGATAAGGCAAGGAAAAAATACACAAGCAATTAAAAAAAAGGCCTGAGTTTTTACGCCCAAGCCTTTTTACAAAGAAATAGTTAATCAAGTTTTAATTAATATATCTTATACTGCTCTTGCCTTAGTTTTTCTTAATGCAAGATTCCTAATATTTTCAACAATATAAATAAGCTTTTCATCTTTAGGCAAAAGGCCATTCTTATTTAATTCATTTAATTTATCAAAAAATTCATGTAACTCTTCTGGAGTCATCTTTTTATTTTCCGACCAATTATTAAGAAAATCTATTAAAGCATTGCGATCTATCCCTCTAATTATTTTTTCGATAGAAACAATAGAAGGCCCAAAAAGTTCAAGCAAAGCTATCAAAAAACAACTACTGCTCAAACAAAAAGTAGGTGCAACAATAAAATCCCGATGCCTCTCACAATTAGCTTTTTCTAATACTTCAAGCAAAACTTTTCCTACATAAATAGTAAGGACAAATAATAATAATGATCCAGTAACAAAACCCCAATCAGTCGGAGTAGTATCAACTTTTTGAGCCAATTCATCATTGAATTTTTTAACCATAAATTCCCAAGGAAAATCCTTGTACAATTTAGAATCCAAATTTAAAAAAACCTGTTTGACATCTTCAAAAGATTGCTCTTTTTCAGTTAATTCTTTTTCAACTTCTTGTACAATTTTTTGGGTTGTTTCATTTTCATTTTTAACTTCATTTGAAAAAATAACTGAAACAAAAGCCAAAGAGAATATCGATAATAAGAAAAATCGTTTAATCACAACAAAACCTTTTCTGGTAAAAAACTAAATTTAAAAAACCTATCAAAGGTTAACAAAAAGCTTCAAAAAGGAAAGGCCTGAGTTTTACTTTGTTAGAGCAAAGTGATAAGTTCCTATAATTGAGCAACATAAAAAGTTCCTCTTTTTGGTAATCAGGTTTTTTTTATAAATGGTGAATTCAAATAATAAAATTTCTGCAAGCCAAGGGGTATAATTTGAAACCCCTTGGAACCCCCAAACCAAGTGCTGTATTCACCACTTAGAATCTCAAATAATTTTGTCTCTGACTTACGCTCTATGTTTGTTTCGATGCACAACGAAGTATAAATGAATGTTTCGGCCTTTAAAATGCGACTGATGTGTTTAATGAATGTATTGCGTCGTCGCCAAACAGGCCTTTCTTGAATTTGTACGCTGTCAAAGCAAAGTGAAGAGTTCCTGTTTTACATCTTTTAAACTTTTACAACCCCAACTTATATGCTAACATCAAACAACTTTTGACATTACAAAACTGTAAGTCAAGGAAAAATAAGGACAAAACAAATTAAAAAATTAATAATAGGAACACGATGATAAAAAAATTATTCTTCATATCAACCCTTTTTTTATTAACATCATTTTCTGCTTCTTCTTCGTTAACTGAAACCAAACCACAACAAACAGTTAAAACTGATACAAGCTATCTTTTGGAGTTATATGAAAATGATAAATGGGGTTTTATGGGGAAAAAGTTTATTGATGAATTAGGCCAAAAGGACAAAAATTATGATCTTGTTCTTATCTCAAATATGATATTACTTTGTTTAGATCCACTTATTATAATGTTGTCATTATCTGCTATTGATTATTACAGCAACTCCCATCTAGCACATGATGAACTTATAATAACAGCGTTATTTGAAATAGCATTACTTTTTGCGGTTCATGTAATAATAACAAATTTGTTAAATAAACGAATAGATAAAAAAACAGCAAAGGATAACGATAGATCTAACTATTTGGCTATTAAAAATTTTTTAAAAAATTGGGAAACGTACAAACAGATAACACCAAAAGGGTTATGTTCATTATTTGAAAAGTTAATCCAAAATTTCGATGAATTATGTAGCAGAGACAATGCTAGAATAATTGGAGAAATTCAACAACAAGTAAGAAATAATAATTTTGTTTATTATGAAAAATACAAAAAGCCATTGGTAATAATACGTTAAATTTGTATTTTAAATCTAATAATAAAAAAGGCCTGAATTTTTATACTCAGGTCTTTTTTATATTTTTTAGTATATCATAATCTTTATTGTTTTTTTCAGTAGTTACTGATCAGACGTACCATTTCGATCTGAAACCTTTTCTTTACGTTTTTGTTTATCATATTTTTTCTTTTTACAGGTTGAACGAGAAGGCCTTATCCCAGCAAGTCGGTCAATCTCATCCAAACGCTCATTTCTAGCTCTTACTCTTCTTGCCGCTTCCTTATACGGATCAAATTTAGGATCAAAATTCTCTCGAACCGGAAATCCATAATTATTAGCACTAATTTTTTTCATGAAAAAAGACCTAAGTTTTTATACCCAAGCCTTTTGTCACAAATCAAGAAAGGCCTGTTTGGCGACGACGCAATACATTCATTAAACACATCAGTCGCATCTTAAAGGCCGAAACATTCATTTACTCTCCGTTTTGCATCGGGGTAAATATAGAACATGAACCAAAGAGAAAATTATTTGAAATCCAAGTGGTGAATACAGCACTTGGTCTGGGGGTCCTAAGGGGTGTCAGACCACACCCCTTAGCTTGCAAAAAACATTTATAATAATATCCACACTACGAATCACCATCATCAGTTCCTTCTTCTTCTTCAATATATCGATTCTGCAGTTCTGTATTTTTCGTCCCCTTTTGTTTATCCGAGGTTTTTCTTTTAGAGTTTGTTTTATATTTACCCAAACAATGTAAGCGATCACTCTCTATGCGTGCTTTCTCTTGTAACCTCTTAAAAAATTCCTTTTCCTCTCTTGCCATTCTAGCCGCCTCTTTGTACGGATCAAATTCCCTTTCAGCTTTTGCCATTCTAGCCGCTTCCTTATAAGAATCAAATTCAGGATCAAAATGCTCTCGAACCGGAAATCCATGATTATTAGCAAATCTACCTGTTTTTCCTCTTTCAATATATCGCTGATAATCCTCTTCAACTTGCTGGTTGGCATTTAAAATACCTTCTACAAATACTCCAACTGCGCGACCAACCATCTCAGAAACGGCAGTTCCTGGTTCGGATTGTTCATCTTCATCTATATTATTTTCTTCTTCATCATAATAATACATATCATCGGGATGTCTTTTCATACCAAAAACGGATGAACTAGAAAGAAAACTTATCAAAAAACAACATGCTATAATCTTTTTCATAATACCTCACGATATAAAAACAAAAACATTTTAGAATTCACACAAAAGGCATTTTAATATAAAAAAATTAAACATGCAAAAATAATTTCATTTTTTTATAAGCTAATAAAAAAGGCTCCCGAACAAAATTTCAGAAGCCTTTAATTAAAAAATCAATTCTATTTTTTTACTAATTCCTCAACTCTGCCCCAACACCATCAAGCGCTTTAACACACTTATTCCAAACAGAATCAATTTGTGTTTTTTCAAGTGTCTTCTCCGAATCAAAAATATCAACTCTGAAGGTTAAAGAACGTTGATCAGTCCATTTTGGGTTTTCAAAAAAGTCTATTAACTCAACATGTTTTATCAATGGATCAACATCACCAAGAAGTTTTTGTAAGTTCGCGACTTGAGTTTTTAGTGGAACCAAAACACTTAAATCGATAAATGTATCTTGGTATTTTGGTAATGGTTCAAACTTTTTAACTTTAGTAACAAATGATAAAAGCATGTCAAAATCAAGATCGAAAATAAACGCGTCGCTTTCAGGCAAGACATCAAGTTTGCTTAAAAAAGTTTTTTCAACTTTTCCAACAACACCAACAACTTTGTCGTCAATTAAAACTTGCGCGGTTTGAAATGGCATAAACCATGGCTGTTGAGGTTTATCAATTTTTGAAAAACTAATTTGTTCGGGTAAAATTCCAATAACATTTAGCATTCCAGTTATGTATGCTTTGCAATCATAAAATTCAACCGGTTTGCGTTTTTCGAAAAATATTCCGGATAATTTTTTGTTTTCCCCGCGTTCATC
>JAUWHS010000095.1 GCA_030605785.1 bacterium | reverse complement strand
TTATTGACCCACCAAGAAATCAGGATAAAATAATTCAAAAAAATAGAAATCTTTTTTCTAAGGAATTAGAAAAACAAGCAAAACAAATGAAGTATATTTTCCAAGTTTTTAACACTGTTTGCTTTGAAGATAATTTAAATTTAGAGAGAAGAGAAAATATAAATTCTTTGTTTTCTATTATTAATACAATGATAAGGATTGATATTGAAAGCGTAGAAATCATTTGTTTTGAAAAAGATGAAGATCTTGCCTGTTCTGTTAGCAATAAGTTTGGAAAGTATAATCTTATAAAAGGAATTTATACTTTTTCTCGCATTAATAATGAGTTTCGCGTTAGGCCAAATTTTTCTGTAGTTGATAAAATTTATAATTTTTATTCTAATAATTTAATAATTCAAGGTTTAACCGGTAATAAAATTTGTAATTCTATTGATGGGATTGATCGTAGAAAAATTGTTAATGTTAAATTGGATTCTAATAAGGGCACTTCTATTAATATTATTTATGAAAATATAATTTTTGTATTATTTAGTTTGTATAATTATCTTAATTTAGATGGTGAACAAGATGTTATTTATAAAGATAAACGTATTGTTTTGCCTAAAAGGAAGAGAGATAGTTTTAGAATATATTCTTTTGACGCCTCTTGCAGATAATTATTTATATTTCTTGAAAAATTTTTACACAATTTCATATTATCTATAATAGTTCTTTTCAAGTTCAATTTATTTGGGAGAAGGGGTTTTATGAAGAAATTTCAATATTTATCATTATTCTTTTTGGCTTTTTGTAATATAAGTCCGGTTGCCATTGTAACGCATGGCGCATTCGCGCAAAATAGTACTTGGTACCAGCCGGGCGGTCTTTTTTTTGAAACATTAAAAAAAGAAGCTAACAATTTAGAACATGAAACAGTTTCTTTTTCTTGGGATCAAGATTTGGGTGGAGTAACTCATTATGAAAGATTAAACGCGGGAATTGAATTAGCTAAGTTAATTTTGGATTTTGCTAAAAATGGTGAAAAACAAATTATTTTAATTGGGCATAGTTACGGTGGACATGTTATAAAAGCGGCAAGCCAATTGTTAGATGATTTTATAGATGATTTTGCAATGTATGGTGTAGAGGCTGAAACAGTTGTAACTGCAACATTAGATAAAAAATCTATAGAACAATCAGAACAGGAAAAATTAGATTTGCAACAAGCGTTTTTGCAAGCGCAAAAAGAAGTACAGACTTATAAAGAAAAACTAGAATTAGAGCAAACAAAAGGTCGAAAAGATTACTTTATTGACGCCGTTTATACTTTGGGAACCCCAAATGATATGCCGGATTATGTCGCGAATATGCATGTAATCGGAAATCTTTATAATTTTTATTCAAAAGGGGATCTTGTCCAAGAGATTGTTGGTGATGTCTTATTACCGGATCCAAAACCTGAAAGAGCGGTTGATTTGTGTCTTGAGATTAAAGATGATGGCTGGTTTGGTTGGGGCGCTCCAAATCATACAGAAATTCATGCGGAAATTGTAGCGCAATGGATTTTATGTATTCCATTTATTTTAATGGAAGAAAAAATTGGAAATTTTCAAAATTTTTCTTTTGATTTAACCGGGAACATTTTCTTTTCAAAAAATAATCCACCGGTTTATTCCATTTTGGATAAAGATGAAGGCATTGGTTCGTTTGGACAATTTTGGGGGTGGTTTACAAGTTGGATTGGTTTGAATAATCACGTTTGAACTTAAAGGGATAATTTAATGAAAAAAATAATATTTTTCATAACTTTTTTATTTATTTTTGCTTGTTCAGATTCTGTTTTTGCGGTCTTGTCTGACGAAGCGTCGCTGAATAGCTGTACGAAGACGGAACCGGAATTAAACAGGGATGAAAAAACTATTGAGCAAGATATTAATGTTACAAATTTGAAAGAATTATTAGATGAAATACAAAATGAAAGATTACGGACAAAAGAAGACATTAATGAATTAGAAGAAGTTAAAGATTCCATTGTTGATGAAATAAAACAAGAACTTTCTAATTTACAAGCAATCGAACAAACAAAAAGTTTTTACAAAGAAGAAAGCAATAACTCTCCAAATATGAGCAACGCCTTGAGTGACGTTATTTCTTTAAAGGTTTTGAAAATGCTTGATGAGATGACAAAAGAAGAAAAAGACAGTTTTACAAAAAGTATTTTAAAAGGAACGTGGAGTCACAAATATGAAATAGTTACCGTTGCAATTATTCTGTTTGTTGCCCTTGCTATTGTTGTAAATAGTAAGGAGATTATGGATAGATTTGCTTATGAAATATCAAACAGATTTATAAACAACACGTCTGGCGCTATTGGCGGTTCAGCTAGAGGTGGATGGGATGCTTTTAGAAATATTTTTAGAAAGAGATAAGTTTTATTTAATAAAAAAGAAATGGCGCTCATTATTGGGCGCCATTTTTGTTGATGTGTTTTCTTTAGGTTGTCTTTTGTGTAACGGATGTTTTTGTGTGTGTAGTTTTTTTGGTTTTTTCTGATGTATCAAAATCTTTTTTGAATACTCGTTTTGTGTGTTCTTCCTGTCTCCCGCTATTCCAAGAAGATACAGGGGTGAAATATCCGATAATTCTTGTGTATTGAGTTGTGATTGGAGCGGCGCACACAGAACAACTTGTCGAAGGCCCGGCAATTGTTACGTGATCATTTTTGCATTTGCAGAAGTTGTAATTAACCGCAAAGTGTTCGCAACCGCTCAAGATCGCGTAGTTTGTTAATGCTTTCATTTGACTTACCGATGTAAGTTTTTCCCCAATATTTAAGTGTGTTATTCCTCCCCCCGTTAAGGCTTTAGAAAATTCTCCATCAAGTTTTATCCTGTCTACAATATCAAAATCGACATAAAGAGGCACAAATTGATTTGAATAAATTTTATAGGGCATGTTGTATAAAAGTTGATCTTTGGCCGCGAATTTTACAGCCAAACTTTCTGCCGGAACCTGTTCAATATTAAAAATAAAACCATCGAGTTTTTTAGAACTTTCAGACGCGAATTCTTTTATTTCCTCAAGAATGTCTTTTGCTAAATTTTTACCTTCTTCGGTTTTTATATTAAAACCTAATTGTTCAACACATTCATAAATTCCGGTTATTCCAAAAGTACTGAACAAGCGTTCCATATTCATAATGTTTAATTTAAAGAATTTTAAGAATCCTTCTTCTTCTCTTGTTTTTAATAATTGTTTGTGCGCAACAAGAAGTTTGCGCGCGTTTTGAAGTTGTTCGTGAAGATGTATCTTAAAATCTTGAATGGATTTTGAAATTTTTCCCAGTCTGGCGAGGTTTAGAGTTACAACTCTGTGTGAGCCTAAAGAAATACCTCCGTTACCGAAACTATCAACGCCTGCTAAATCTAAATCATTTGTTAATCTGCAACAACTTGCGATTTTATTTCCTGAAGAAATATAAATATTAAAACATCCTTTTTCTAAATTAATTTTTGAATAATAATCAAATGCTTTTTGATCAAGAAGCTTTTTATTTTTATCTGTTCTTAAATTCAGTGTTACAACCGGGAATCGGTATGGTAAACCGGTTGATGGATCTCCTTTTTTAAACCAATCGCAAAAAATTCTTTGTACTTCTTCGATGTAATCAAAATCAGGTTTGCTCATATCCGGATAAACCATTTCTCCGAATAACATTTCCAGGTTCGGCCTATCGAATATTGATAAATTGGAAAAAGGTGATTGATGAGACGCTCTTAATTTTTTATTTAAGGTATGAACTAAGGATTGAAATTCATCTTCTATAACTTTTCTGTCCGCGGGCTTCCAGGGATAGAGACCTTCTTTTTTTGCTAAGTATGCGTAATTTACAAATAAATCTCCAATCGCGACGGCGCCCGCGATTTCTTGCGCTATTTCTATTGTTACTTCTTTTACTTGGTCTAAAAAAGAATGTGTATGTTTTGGTGGTTTGGATTTTAATTGTCCCCATTGGGAACCTTCAAATAAAATGAAAGATGTTGAGTATGACCAGCAATAAGGAATCTGTATTGAAGTACTGTCATGAAGATAAAGATCACCTTGCCAGGTAAGTTTTAATAGTCGTTGAGCCTCTTTTGTTCCATAATCATTTTCTAATTTTTTATAAAGGTCATAATAACCTTGAATTTTTAACCACCCCTTTGTAATTTCAGATATGTAATTTCCATAAGCTTTGCTTTCATTGGCATTGGCATTGTCATCAATAGACATATCCGCTGTGCGTTTTGTGAAATATCTTTGTGACATTTTTACAATATCAAGCTTGTCTGATGATATTCCTTCAAGTTTTAATATTTCAGGATCAATTGATTCATAAAGTTCTTTAAAACTGTCCGAAAAACTGCCGCCTAAATTTATTTTATTTGTTTCCATTTTTCACTTTCCTTTCTGAAAACTCTTTGATTGGTTGATGCAGGCCATCTGTTGTTAACATGTAAATCTTGGCGGTATGGGCCACAAATAATTAAGTCCATGGATTCTAGTAATTTTTCAGGGAAAATCTCAAATTCTCTACCGGAATACATGGCAATTTTTTTATTTTTTATGTTTTGACAGATGTTGACTAAAAAATCCATCTGATCTGTAGGTTCTCCTCCAATAAAAACCACGTATTCAGCCAGAGGATGTTTATCTATTTGTTCAATTACTTTAGATGTTTTTGTGAGTTTGCCACTTTTTTTATCCCAAAGCTCTTTGTTCTGGCATCCTTTGCAGTGAATGGAGCATCCGGAAAAATATACAGCTATTGCTATTTTGTCCGGTACGTCGATAAAAGAGGTGCAAACACGGCTAATGTAACCTTGCATGTGCTTCCTTAAAATTTTAGAATTTTTATAAATTTTTTTTAGGAGCTCCCCACGGTTTAGAAAAGATATATTAGATTTCATATTTTTGACAAGGTATTTTTTTATTTTTCTTATTGAGTTTTATTTTGATTTTTAAGTTTTCTTTATAAATGGGGGTTTGAGCCCTAAACTTTTTCAGATTGCTTTTTTATGTTAAATTTTAATGGTAAATTTGTTTTTACGAATCTTTTGATTGGGCGGTGGTTATTAAAATAAAAAGTTTGTTACGTGGAGGTGAAAGCCCTTTGGTGAGATGAGTGAATTGCGCTAACAACAAGCAGAGCGGTTTAATAATGAAAATTTTAGGATTCGTGGCTAATAAACTTGTATATCAGTGGTTGATTTCAATGGGAAATTTGAAAAATATTTTGATTGTCAAATAGAGATAAAAGGTGGCATATGAAAAAAAATAAACAAAAGCATAATGAAGAAGTAAAAAAGCATTCGCAAGTTAAACCTGAAGTTGAGGAACAAGAAAATAAAAAAGATGAAAAGACAATAAAAGAAGATTATAAAACAAAATTCATGCATGTTTCCGCTGATTTTTCCAATTTCAAAAAAAGAATAGAAAAAGAAAAGAATGATTGGGGCTATTTTGCTCAGTCAGATATAATTTCAAAATTTTTACCGTTCGCGGATGACCTGGATAGAGCAATTAAGGCCGGTGAAAAAATGGACGTTGATTCTGAAAAAAAAGAGGCTTGGTTAAACGGGTTTAAAATTATTGAAAAAAATCTAAAAAAAGTTTTTGATGATTTAAAAATTACTCAAATTGATTGTTCCGGTCAATTTGATCCTGAATACCATGAAGCATTATTGCAAGTGGAAAACAAAGATAAAAAAAGTAATGAAATCGTTGATGTTGTACATAAAGGCTACATGTTTAAAGACAAAGTTTTAAAGCACGCAAAAGTTGTTGTTGCTAAATGATTATGGTAAAGTTAGGCCTTATGTTTTTAATTGATTAAAAATTAAGGTTGAACATATGTTCCTTAGACCTAGAGTTGCTTCTGCTAGTAACCGACTTAAAATTCTTAAACAAAAATTATTAATGAAAAAAAGCATTACACTATTGCCAAATATTTTTACATTAGGAAATGCTTTTTTTGGTTATTTATCAATTATTTTTACGGTAAATGAAGATTTCGTTGGCGCGGCTTATTTCATTTTATTAGGGGCGTTATTAGATTTTTTGGATGGAAGAGTTGCTCGTATGCTTGGTGTTTCGAGTGATTTTGGAGTTCAGTTGGATTCTTTTAGCGACCTTATTTCTTTTTGTTTGGCGCCGGCAGTTTTAATGTATTTTTGGCAGCTCCACAAATTTGGTGTTATTGGTCTTTTGGCAACTGCGTTTTTTTTAATTGCGGGTATTTTACGCTTAGCTCGTTTTAATATTACAGCAACAGAACAAACAGTTTTTTTCTTGGGGGTACCAACAACATTTGCCGGTTGTTTTTTTGCTACTGTGCTTCTTAATTCTGGTAAATTAATTTCAAATAATTTCTTTGTATTTCTTTTATTATTTTTAGAAGTTTTAATTGCTTTTTTAATGATCAGTAATATTCGTTTTCCATCTTTTAAACAAAAGAATATTCGTTTAAATAAAAATTGGTTAAAGGCTATTTTCTTAGTTGTCGTTGCTTTTGTCGCGGTTATGAAACTACATACATTGCTTTTAATCTTTTTTTTAGCTTATCTTGCCAGTTCGTTACTGATTGTTTTTAAGAAGAGTTTGTTTATTGAAGAATAGTTTTAAAAAGGATATATAAAATGAAATTAACGCAAAAAATTCTTTACACGTTATTTGGAGTTCTCGCAGTTGGCATTCCTTTTTCTGTTAGTCTTTATTATTCCCACAAGGTACAAAAAGATTTGAGCAGGTATGTTGGTGTTATTGTAAATGAAAGAGAAAAACTTTCTTCTATTAAATCTCCGGGAGATTCTCCTGAAATTATTGCTCAGGCAAAAAGAAATTCTTGGTTAGACGTTCAAAAAAAATCAAAAGATACGGTTGTTCAGGTTTTCACGCAAATTACAAAAATAAATCTATTAGAACCGTATAAGACTCCCGCGCAGGGTGAAGCCGCGGGAAGCGCCTTTTTCATAAATGCTAAAGGGTACATAGTTACAAATTATCATGTTGTAGAACAAGCAAGTAGTGTTCAAATTCAACTTCCGTCATTTGGTCGAGAACGATTTGATGTTGAAATTGTTGGAGTGTGTCCTGAAAAAGATGTGGCTTTGTTAAAACTAAGTAAAGAAGCTTTTGATAAAATTACAAAAAAAATTGGCAAAATTTCCTATTTACAATTTGGAGATTCAGATTCTATTGTGAGAACTCAAGAGGTTCTTGCTCTCGGTTATCCTTTAGCGCAAGAAAGATTAAAAAGTACTTTAGGGATTGTAAGCGGTCGTGAGAGAACCGGTTTAATTCAAATTACAACTCCAATAAATCCCGGGAATTCAGGTGGTCCGCTTTTAAATGTAAATGGAAAAGTTGTAGGAATTAATCAATCAGGAATTTTGGAAGCTCAAAATGTTGGATACATTATTCCAATAAATGAAGTTAAGCGCGCGATTACAAAAGATTTATATAATATTAAATTGCTTAGAAAGCCGACTATGGGTTGTATTTTTACCGTCGCTACGGATGAAATGGTTAAATACTTAAATAATCCTGAGCCTGGCGGTTGGTATATGGCGAAAATTTTTGATAAAGGGATTCTAAATAAAATCGGGGTAAAAGAAGGTGACATGCTTTATGAAATCAATGGATATAAACTTGATATTTATGGAGAGCTTTCGGTTCCATGGTGTGAAGATAAAGTTTCTTTGATTGATTTTTTAAATCGTTTTGGTGTTGGTGATAAAATTCACATGGTTGTATATAGAAATGGCGCGAGAAAAGATTTTAATTTTAAATTAGAACCAAGTTATATTCCTCCTGTTAGAAAAATTTATCCTGAGTTTGAGCCGGAAGCTACTGATTATGAAGTTCTTGGTGGGATGGTTGTTATGCCTATTTCTTTAAATCATATCGCGATGATGCTTGAAAGAGTTCCGGATCTTGTTCGATATATAAAAGCGGAAGAGCAACAAAAACCGGCTATTGTTATTACACATATTTTACCTGATTCTCAAGCGCAAAAAGCTAGAGTATTAACGCCGGGAGCCGTTATAGATAAAATTAATGGTGAGGAAGTTAAAAATTTGGATGACTTTAGACAGGCTGTGAAAAAGAGTAAGGAATCGGGATATTTAACAGTTACAACAGATGACAAAATGTTTGCCGCTTTATCTGTTCCAAATATTTTAAAGAATGCGGATATTCTTTCCGCCAGATATTTTTATAAAAAATCAGATTTATTAAAAGATTTAGAATAAGTTTGTAAGAATAAAAAATCCCCAGTGAAATAACGGGGGATTTTTTATTCTTATTTTTTTCGTTTTCTTTCAACGGCATTTAAAAGTTTTTTTCTTAATCGGATTGATTTTGGTGTAACTTCAATTAGCTCGTCATCATTAATCCATTCCATTGATTCTTCGAGAGTCATTGTTTTTGGTGGCGCAAGTTTTACCGCATCGTCAGAACCGGACGCGCGCATATTTGTTAATTTCTTTTTCTTTGTTGGATTTACATCGAGATCATTACTTCTGCTATGTTCACCAACAACCATTCCTGTATATATTTTATCAGTTGGCTTAACAAAGAGAGTCCCTCTTGTTTTTAATGCGTCTAAAGCATATCCTGTTGCTTGACTAGTTTCTATTGAAATTAATGAACCTTTAGTTCTTCGTGGAATTTCTCCGCAATATGGTTCGTATCCATGAAATTGTTGATTCATTAATCCTGTGCCGCGAGTGTTTGTAACAAATTGAGTTCTAAATCCGATGATTCCTCTTGATGGAATTTTAAATTCAAGGCGAAGCTTTCCGTTTCCGGTATGTATTAGATTTTGTAATTCAGCTTTTCTTGTTCCAAGCATTTCCATCACAATTCCTTGGTGTTGTTCTTCAATGTCTAATATTAATAATTCCATTGGTTCATGTTTTTTACCATTAATTTCTTTATAAATTACATGAGGCGCTGATAACTCTAATTCAAAACCTTCTCTGCGCATTGTTTCAATTAAGATTCCCAAATGTAACAATCCTCGACCTGAGACCTTAAATATTTCTGCTGAATCAGTGTCTTCAACTCTAAGCGCGATATTTGTTTTTAATTCTTTATAAAGTCGATCTTTGATTTGTTGGGATGTTAGGAAAATTCCTTCTTTACCTGAAAAAGGAGATTTGTTTGCTGAAATGAAAAGAGAGATTGTTGGTTCATCTATATCAACGTATGATACCGGTTTTGGTTTATCAATGTTACAAATAGTTGTTCCAATGCTTATTTCTTTTTCAAAACCTGTAATTGCGATAATATCTCCAAATTTAGCTGATTGAGATTCAACTTTGTTTAATCCCTCGAACTGATAAATTTTTGTAACGTTTATAGGTCTGCTAATTTCTTCATTTTTACAACAAATAACTTGTTGACCCAATTTTATTGAACCACTTATAACTTTTCCTATTCCTATTCGACCAAGATAATCAGAGTGGTCCAGATTTGTAATTAGTAATCGGAGATCGTTATCTTTTTGTTGTGGAGCCGGTATGTATTGACAGATTGCGTCAAACAAAGGTTGCATGTTTCCCGAAGTCGCGTTTGGGTTTTCAGACATAAAACCATTTTTAGAGGAACCGTATAATGTATGAAACTCTAATTGTTCATCTTTTGTTGCTAAATCTAAAAAAAGATCGTGAATCATTGATTCTACTCGTTCAATATCAGCATCTTTGCGGTCGATCTTATTAATAACAACGATTGGTCTAAGATTTAATTCTAGCGCTTTTTTTAAAACGAATTTTGTTCCCGGAAGTGGACCTTCTGCCGCGTCAACAAGCAATAAAAAACCTTCAACCATTTGCAATGTTCTTTCTACTTCACCACCAAAATCCATGTGTCCCGGGGTGTCGACGATGTTTATTTTTACATCAGGAAGTTGAATTGAGGTGTTTTTGGCTAAAATTGTAATCCCTCTTTCTTTTTCGATGTCACCGGAATCCATTATTCTTTCCACCGTTTGGCCGATTTTAGCTGTAACGGTTCCTGATTGTTTAAGCATTTCATCAACTAACGTTGTTTTACCATGGTCTACATGGGCGATTATGGCTATGTTTCTAATATCCGTTCTTTTTTTATTCATTTTTGGTGTCACCGATTTTAAATATTTTTTTTAATTAATTTAGCGATAGTTATGGTTGTTTTTTTAAAATGGATAATATATTGATTAATAGCGATGGATTGAAAATTGTTTATCCCTTAAGAGCCTTTCCCCAAATTGATTAAGGAGCCATAACGGTTCAAAACCTCTTGTAAAAAGAGTCTAATCTACTTATTCTATTTTGACAAACGGTTGTGCTGGTTTAGTACATATGATAGCCTTTTGCAAGGTGAAAAAGGGTGGCTTTATTCATACAGGAAGTGGGTTTTAAGAAGGACTTTGTTATGGCAAAAGAAAAGAAAAGACTAGACTTGTTACTTTTGGAAAAGCATCCGCACTTGTCTAGAAATCAAATTCAGAGTTTTATTATGCAGGGTAAAGTTACGCTTGAAGGTAAAATCTTGGATAAACCGGGTACAATAATTTCGGTTGATTCTGATGTAAAACTTGTTGATGATACTCCAAAATATGTAAGTCGTGGCGGTTTTAAATTAGAAAAAGCATTAGAGCGTTTTAATATTGATGTAAAAAATTTAGTTGTTCTTGATTCCGGTCTTTCAACCGGTGGGTTTACAGATTGTCTTTTACAGCATGGAGCCAAAAAAGTTTATGGTGTTGATGTTGGAACGGCGCAAGTTCATGAAAGGATCGCGACCGATCCGAGAGTTGTTGTTATGGAACAAACTAATTTAAGGTATTTAGAAAAATTGCCTGAATTAGTTGATCTTATAACTTTAGATCTTTCTTTTATTTCAATATTAAAAGTTATACCCGCGATTTCAAAACTAATAAAACCGGATGGTAAAATAATAATTTTGATTAAACCTCAATTTGAAGCAGAAAGAAAAGATATTAAGCGTGGTGGTGTTGTTAAAGATGAAAAGGTTTATGTGGGTGTTATTGAAAAAATAAAAATTGGAATGAAGGAATTTGGTTTTAAAATGAAAGATTTAATTGAATCACCAATTCTTGGCGCGACGGCCGGTAATAAAGAATTTTTGGCTTTGCTTGAGAAACAATAAGGTTTAGTTATTTATTTTTGTGTTTGGTTATCCAAAATTTTGTTGTTGTAATATTTTTAATTAATGTTGTTTGACAAGTCCCGATCCCGCTGTATAGCGGGACGAGGGACGAAGGTGATTAGCCTCGGGTGAGGTGCTTTTGCACCGTAACCCGTGGTACTTAAACCCAGTAGTATTAGCCCCATTTTATGTGGCGATGGATTTATTTCAAAATTTAATATCAAAATTTGAACAAAATTTATAAGTGCCGCCCCATAAAATGGGGCTAACCTAATGTGAAAATTTATCACCACGGGTTACGGTGCAAAAGCACCTCACCCGAGGCTAATTACCTTCGCCCCTAATGGGGCTAAGAAAAATTTTCAGCGATATTATCAACGGATAATCGTCTAAACATAAAATTATTAATTTATTTTCGTGTTATTAAAAAAAAGTCCCCCGAAACTTTCGGGGGACTTTGATTTCTATGTTTTCTTATTCGGTTTCGCTATTTAAATTTGTATGAAACATATTTTTGATTTTTTCTACATTGGTATTTATTTTATCTACGTCAGATTCTAATTGACTTGGTGTCTTAGGTTTAGGTTTACTAAATAAATTTTTAAATTGGGAGAACACGAATTTTGTAATGTTACCATGATTGCAGAAATCGAATAAGAAGAAACCAACAGTGATTTTGCCAATATTATCTTGTATTTTAAAATCTTCAAAGAATTTTTCTAATTCTCTGATTATTCCTTCTTGCAGGTTTTCATCAATATATTTTTTGCATGAACCAATGTTTGATTTAATGTCAAAATATAATGTTTTCATATTGACTAAAAATTCTTTGATATCTTTATTTGTTGGATCTACTAATTCAAAATATTGCGAAAGAAATTGTTTATCCAAATCATCAAGAGCTTCTAATTGCGGATCTTCAATTAAGTTTAAAACTAACAATGGTTTTTGATATTTATCTTCTTTTAAATCATTTAATAAATAAGAAGCGATAGCTTTAAGTTCAGTATTGTTTTTTAATGTCCACATGAATACGGGAGTATTTGTTTTTTTGTATTCGTCGGAAATTATTCTGCCTTTATAGTGTTTTGCTGTAAGAATAATTTTTTCAATTAATTTTCCTATTGGCGCTTCATCTCTCCAGCCTTCATACTTTACATTTGATTTTTTAAATATTCCCGAAAAATCACCCAGTTGTCTGAGTGGTGTTAGATTTTTTAAACTATTAAAATCTTTGACTAATTCCGGTTTACCGGTTTGTTCTGAAATTGTTCCGCATAAAAAAGTTCTTAATTCCTTTTCGATTGGTCTTAAAACTGAATAGGCGGGATATTTGCCTTGAGAATTTAATTCACAGAAAGTTTTTCCGTAAGTAAGTTGATCCTGTAACGAAGCGTCTTTGTCATGTTTGAATAAAGAATTTTGCGCAAAAATAGAGTTTGTTAAAAGTAAACTCAGGCAAAGAAGAATATTTTTTTTCACGATTTTATATCTCCTAAAAATAATTTAAAAAACTACAACGCTTAATTATGTAAGGGTAGAGTGTATGGAATTTTACAGCTTTTTCAAGTAGATAGCGCTGCTTTTTTAATTATATTTTTCCATAAAAAGATTATTGTTATTAATAAAATTAAATATGGAGAGATTGAAAACCATACAGAGAAACCATTTTGAATAATAAAATCTGAAACAGCGATCAATAATGTTAGCGCTGGATATGGAAGTAAAATTAATAACCATTTATATCGATTTATTCTAAAAGGAATAAAAAATAAACAAAGAGTAAGGAGTGGGTACAAAATAAGTTGTAAATAAAATAAAATTCTTTTTAAAAAATTATGAAATAGTTCATTCCAACTTTTATCCGGAATGACATTTCTGCTGTAAATTAGGGTTTTTGAGACTTGTTTTAAAGAGCTTTGCTCATTAAACATTTTTATTTGGGTGAAAAAACTAGGTAAATAAATTATTTGATTTTCAATCACGGTTTGTTCGTTATTTTGATGTGTAATTATATTACTTTTTTTTAAAACTAAATTTTTATCACTTTTATTTATTTTGAAGTTTTGGCAGGAGATAATTTTTTCAGTTGAAAAATTAGAGTCTAAATAGAGAATAATTAATCCCGTTCCTTGTTTTAGTTTTAGATCCAGAATATTAAAATAACAGAAAGTATTGTTATTTAACGCGAACCATTTGTTAACGATTTTTTGGTTGTTTTTCTTTTTTAATTTTTCTTGTTTGAATCTTTCCGCTTTGTGAAGCAATGGATGCGCGATTTGTTCGTTTCCTAAAAAACTAAAAACTGTTAAAAAAACGGTTGCCGCAAAAAACAAATTTAGAATTTTTTGAGTTTTAATATTTAAAATTGGGAAAATATCCCATTCGTGTTGTTGACTTAATTCCCGTATTAATAATATTGTTGCCAGCCAACAACTAAGTGGAAGGTATTCAAAAAAAGATGGCAATAAACTTAAAATAATTGTTTTTAGAATATCTGTTGTTTGCACGTCTTTAATTCGTATAAATTTTTCGAAAAAATCTATTGAATTAAATAAAAGAACAAGAAGACTATTTATTAAAAATAAATATTTAAAAAATCTTTTGAGTAAATATTTAAGCAGAATCATTGTTTTGCGCGCTGTTTTTTATAAAATGGTGATCGTTAGGATTTATAAGACCACAAGAAACAATTATTTTTATCGCTTCTTCAAATGTTAAGTCCGTTTTGATTATATCTTTTTCAGGTAAAATAAAGAAAAAACCGGTTGTTGGATTTGGAGAACCGGGCATAAACACTTTAAAAAACTCTTGGCCTTGCGTTACATTTTTATTTTCTAATGTTTTTTGATAATTGTTTTGCGCTGATCCGAGTAAGAAAGCAATACTATAACTATCCTTTTTAGGAAATTGGATTAAAACAACCGTCTTTGCCTCTTTTTTAGGATCTGGAACATTAAAGAATTCAACTAAAGTTTTAAATGAAGAATATATTGTTCTGATGATTGGGATTTTGGTTATCATACTTTCAAAATAATCAATAATAGATTTTATTAAGAAAAGTTTTAGAAGCGCTCCGAGCAAAAATAAAAATACTATGACTAAAACAATTTCAAGCCCGGGAATATCTTTTAAAATTTCAGGTATAAACTTTTGTAATGGTTTAAGCCAGCTGTATAACGTTCGATATAAAAATTGTATAAAAAATATTGTTGCCGCGATTGGCAGTATTGAGAACAATCCATTCAACATTAAAGATTTAAAGAAATGACTAATTTTTTTAAGAATATTTTGGTTTTTCATTATTTATTTTCCTTTTAATTTAAAGTTGTAATGCTTTTTGTAATTTATTAGCTAAGTTATTGGCAATTTTTTGCGCTGAATCATATTTTGAATCTTCTACCATAATTCTAAGTAAATTTTCTGTTCCGGAATAGCGAATAACCGTTCTTCCGTTAATTAATTTATTTTTTTCTTCTTCAATGATTTTTGAAAATGGAGGCAAAGATAAGTCTTTTTTATGTTTAACCGGGACGTTTATTAAAATTTGAGGATATTTATCAAAAGAGTCCATGTCCCAGTTATCCGAATTAATTATTGTTTTTAAAATTTTTAACGCGACAAGAATTCCGTCACCGGTGTTCAAATAATCTTTTAAAATTATATGCCCGGAGGCTTCTCCTCCAATTAATAAATTTTCTTCATTTAATTTTGCGGCAATATATTTATCTCCGACCTTTGTTCTTATTAATTCTTTGTTGTGGTCTTTTAAGAATTTTTCAAGACCTTGATTTGTCATAATTGTTCCAACTATTTTTTTACATTCAGTATATTTTGGATTTTGAGATAATATCGCGATTAAATCATCGCCATCTTTGATTTGACCATTTTTATTAATTGCGACAACCCGGTCACCGTCGCCATCGAACGCAAAACCTATATCAGCATGATTATTTAAAATTGTTTTTTGTAAATTTTGTGGATGAAGCGCTCCACAATTATCATTTATATTTGTTCCATTTGGATTTGTCGCGATTTTAATAACATTTGCTCCAAAAGATTCAAATACATCTGGAGCTATTTTATATGTCGCGCCATTTGCGCAATCAAGAACGATTTTTTGTCCGGATAAAAAATTGGCTGGAAATAATGATAATAAGTTTTCTTTGTATTTTGTGTAACATTTTTCATCGAGAATTAAAGAACCTTTTTTTAAGGGTGAGACTGGAATTTCATTTCTTAATTCTTCATTATAGTTTTTGATTATAACTTCTTCATCCGTTTTGCTTATTTTCCCCGTTTTGGAATCAAAAAGTTTTATTCCATTGTCTTCGTATGGATTATGTGACGCTGAAATCATAATTCCACAATCTAGAGTTTTATCATCTTTTATTAATTGGTAAATTGCCGGTGTTGGTAAAACTTGCGCGTCAATAATTTTTACAGAAAAGGTTAAAAGTCCATCCTCCAAGTTTTTTTTTACTGTTGGGCAAGATTGGCGAGTATCATGTCCAATTAATATTTGAGGATTTTTGTTGCCATATTTTTCAATGCGCCATTTCGCGATTGCGCATCCAAGTCGAAAAAGAGTTGGTCTATCAAAAGGATGTTGATTTGATTTGCCTCTGATTCCATCGGTTCCGAAGTTAATTTCAAGTTCATTATGATTAGACATTTGATTACCTTAAGGTTTTTAAGTAAAATTGTAGAATAATTTCATTTTTTTGTAGCTCTAGTAATAATAAAGATAATACTATTTTAAACGAATATGAGTTTTAGTCTAAAAATAGGCTTTTTTTGTTTTTAAAAAACTTTATTTGATAAATTTAGGAATTTTTAAAATGTTTTATATAGATTTTTCTTTTCTTGTTAAGTGTTATGTGATTGGTATTTTAGGCGCGACGGGGATGGGCCCAATCTTTATTTTAACTTTTAATAGAGGGGCAAGCCGAGGTTTTTGGGCCGGATTTGTTACCGCTTTTGGCGCCGCTTTGGCAGACAGTATGTTTTTTATCCTCGGTCTTGCGGGCGCGTTAACTTTTATTGGTGGTTCTCTTAAGCTTATTACGTTATTAGATTTTTTCGGTGGATTATTACTTTTATTTTTAGGTTACAGTTTAATAAAAAAAGTAAAGAAATTTTCAGTAGCCGATGGCGAGCGAAAGAAAAACTTTTTTCTTTTAGCTTCTAAGTCTTTTTTGATAACAACTTTCAATCCTTTGGTTTTATTATTTTTTATGGTTATTAGTGTTCAGGTGTTGCCTGACGGCATTAAATCTTTAAGCGCGCATCAATATTTTATCAGTAGTTTTATGGTTTTATTAGGTTCAATCACAGTTCTAACGTCTGTAGCTCTTGCCGGTTTTTTATTTAGAAGTGGAATTAGCAGAGAAAAATTGAAATTACTTTCTGTTTTTTCAGGTATTGCTTTTATTTGCGCCGGGATTTTTCTTCTTTCTCAATTTTTTATTAATTTTATAAAAATTTATCGATTTTAATTTTTCAAAAGCTTCCCTTTTTTAAATAATTTTTTGTACCATTTCAATTTAGAAATAGTTTTTAAATTCATTATTGAAAGGAAGTACAAAATGAATATTTTAAATAATTTTTTTTCTAAAGCGGATAGAGTTGTAGAAGAAAAATCCGCTTCCTGGAAAAGATTTTTCAAAAAATATTTTGTTATTTTTAGTACAACTTTATTTGTTGGGTTAGTTGCTTTATTCGTTTGGAAGAACTTTAGAAGCCGACCTTATTTAACGGCTATGCTTGTTAATAAAGATATCAGTAGAATTCTTGATTCGTTAAGTAAAATCGATCGAGATTGTAGTATTTTAGAAATTGAAAATGATAAAAATGTAATTGATTTTTTAAGTGTGGAAAAATTCGCGGGATCTGAAGTTGGCTGTTTGAATCTAGCCTATCCAAATAATTGGAAGGGTCCTTATTTAAAACGAAACCCGGTTTTGCAGGGGAAGCTCTATGAAATTGTAAAAGCGAAAGATGGAATTTTTATTATTCCCGGAGATGGAGTTTATTTACCAAATGATTTAACGATTGGAAAAGATTTTAAAATTGACAAAAACTCTTCTATTTTAGAAATGATGAAACGCGGGGGAAACCTTAATTTTGATGGTAAGCCTTTAACTGTAAAAATTGATTTTGTAATTGGTGATTGGGACGCGAACTTTAAAACAAAGCAGGAAAAATATACTTATTGGCAAAAAATGATTAATGAATTTAACGCGGCAATGCCGTTTACCATGCGAAAAAGATCATCAATTGCCTGTTAATTCTTTAATTGAATTGAGGATAATTTTCCGGATCGTATTCATTTAAAGCCCAATTTCTTCCTTGCCAAATATCAATAAAAATATCCATTGGTTTTGTTTCCGGCATTACGTGATGGAACTTTGCTGATAATTGTTTTTTGGCTTCTTTTTTGCTTACACCTTTAAGCAGTAACCAAACCGCGGATGCTAATCCCGTTCTATCCGCGCCTCCCGCGCAATGAATATAAATTGGTCTTGGGGCGTATTCATAAAAATTAATTAAAGCAGCTATGTTTTCTTTTGACGGTAATCTTACGGCGCTGAATGGAATATCAAAATGGTATACGTTGTTTTGTTGCGCCACAATTTTTTCTATGTCATACCATTTTTTGCCCTGATTTGGGCCTCTCAGGTTTATAATTGTTTTTATTCCATATTTTTGAATAACTGAATTAAGATCTTTTCTATTTAATTGTTTTGATCTATAAAGCTGACCTGCTTCAACTGTATAAAAATTATTACCGACTAGTGGTAACGCGTTTATAACTCCACCTTTTGCTTGTACGGCATGAAATGCTATTTTTGGCGCAGCTAATAATATAGGCGCTTTGTGTAAAAGACCCTTTTTAGAATTTAAATTATGAGTTACTGAAACCAGCCCTAAAAATAAGGCTGAAATAATAAAAATTTTTTGATTTTTTTTATTCACCTGAAAACCCCCATAAGTTTTTAATTTGTCCCTATTTAACAGCTTAATTTCGCTTTTAAATTAAGCAAAAGGGGATTTATTAAAAACAGTAATAATGGAGGTTATTGTCTGATATTTTTATTTATATGTTTCAGATTGAAATCAATTTGATTAAATTTAGATTCTTTTTATAAAGCTTGAAAGAACTCTTTTTTCTCCCGTTTTAAATAAAACGGTTAAAAAGTATTCATCAGCTCTTTTTTGTTCAACTTTTGTAACAAGTCCCGCGCCAAATTTTTTATGAACAACCGCTTGATTTTTTTTCCATTGGGTAGCATTTGTCGCGAAAAATTTATTTACAGTTTTAGCTTTAAATGTTTTTTGTTTTGATCTGGAGCTTACCGGTTTTGCTGTATTGAAAGTTAAGAGTTTTCCTCTGGCGTTTCTTGTTCCAAGCCAATCTGAAACAACGGATTGAATTTGCAGAGGATGTGTTTGTGAAATATCTAAATATTGAAATAGTTTACTTGGAATCTCGGTTAAAAAACGAGATGTAATTTGATCGGAAATTTGTCCGTAAGTATTTCGATAATTCGCGTGTGTTAAAACTAAGCGCTCTTTAGCTCTTGTTACGCCAACATAAAACAATCTTCGTTCTTCTTCTAGGTCTTGATTTGTGTTTAACGAACGGGAGCTTGGCAAAATTCCTTCTTCAAGCCCGCAAATTATAACCATGTCAAATTCCAAACCTTTTGCCGCGTGCATTGTCATCATTTGAACTTGATCTGATTTGTCTTCGTTTTGTTTGATTTTTTCTTGCATTAACGAAACTTCGTGCAAAAATGTTTCAACATTCTTTTCAATGTTTTGATTATAAAATGGATCTTCCGGGTTTGTGTTTAATTTATTTTTATTACTTTCAAAAAAATGAATTGATCTGAGGAGTTCTTCTATGTTTTGTGATTTTGTGTCGTATTCAGATGGATCGTAAGCTTTTCTTAAAAAATTTAAGTAGCTTGTTTTTTCGATAATTTTATCAATTACAAAACTTGTTTTTTGTTCTTTTTTTAAGTTTGAAAAAATTTTTATAAAATCGTTTATTGCTTGAGCTTTTATGTTTGTTTGTTTTGGCATTAGATAAAGAAGTATTTGTTTAAAATCAAATAATTTGTTTCTTTCCCATTCAAAAAATAATTCTTCTTCAAATTTTGCGCCAAGACCGCGAGCGGGAGTATTTAATATTCTAATTAAACTTGCCTTATCAAACGGATTTACAACTAAGCGTAAATAAGCAAGTAGGTCTTTTATTTCTTTTCTTTCGTAAAAACGTATTCCACCAACTATTTTGTATCCGATTGAATTTCTTATAAATGATTCTTCAATTAAACGTGATTGAAAATGTGTTCTGTAAATTATCGCGACATTATTTAATTTTTTTTCTTTTGGATAACTTTTAATCAGGGTTGTTATTGCGTCAGTTTCTTGATAATCCGATTTACAGTTTAAGGCCAAGATTCTATTTTTTGCTTTTTTTGTTGACCATAAATCTTTAGGATGTCGCATTTTATTATTTGAAATGACCGCGTTTGCGGCTTGCAAAATAGGATTGACCGATCGGTAATTTTGTTCGATTTTAATTAGTTTTACCGGTTTAAAGTCTTTTTGAAATTGCAACATGTTTGTTACAACCGCTCCGCGCCAGGAATAAATTGATTGATCTTCATCGCCGACAGCGCATAAAGTATCTATGTTAAATTTTTTCTTGGAATTAAGAGCCATGTTTTTTAGTAACGCGTGTTGAACCTTATTTGTGTCTTGGTATTCATCAACAAGAACATTACGAACTCGTTGTTGATACTTTTGTTTAAATTCTTCATTTTTTTCAAATGCTTGCAGAACACATAAAAGAAGATCGTCAAAGTCTAAACAATGTGAGCGAGATTTTGCGCTTTCATATTCCAGATAAAGTTCTTTTACAATTGGTTGAGTAAATTCATCGGCTGAATTTATGTGAGTTTTATTTTTTATAAACGAAATTTGATGTTGAATCGCGGAAGCTGAAAATTGTTTTTCCAGGCCATTTTTTTTTAGAATTTTTTTTATTAATGATTGTTGATCATCTGAATCTATTATCGAAAAAGTAGGAAATGGAATAATCTGAGGGTTTGTTTTCAGTAAAAGCAAACAGTACGAGTGGAATGTGCCAACGAAAGGCAATGTGTGTTTGCTTTTTAAAAAATTAGTCAAACGTTCACGCATTTCACCGGCTGCTTTATTTGTAAATGTAAGCGCTATAATTGATCTCGGGTCTACATTTTCATTTAAAATTAAATTTGCCATGCGCGCGGTTATAACTCTTGTTTTTCCTGAACCTGCTCCGGCTACAACGAGTGTGGCGCCCTTTTTTTGTTTAACCGCTTTTCTTTGTTGTTCGTTTAATTCTGTTTTTAAAAACTTATTAAAATCATTCACTTTTATTTTCCATATAAGAAATTTAACTTTTTTTATAAGATGTTTTTTGAGTATAGCAAAAATTTTTAAAAATTTTTGTGCTAATATTTTTTTCCTTTAAGATTTTGAGGAGTGATTGAATTGTATTGTTAAATATTTTTATAAAAAAGGTTTTATTATGAGTATTCAATCTGATAAGTGGATTAAAAAAATGGCCTTGGAAAACGAAATGATTTCTCCGTTTGAAGGGGGTTCTGTAAAACTTGTTAATAATAAAAAAGTTGTTAGTTATGGTCTTTCAAGTTATGGATATGATTTAAGAGTTGCGGATGAATTTAAAATTTTTACAAATACAATGAATTCAATTATTGACCCAAAAAAATTTGACGCGAATTCTTTTGTGGATGTAAAAACAGATATTTGTGTTGTTCCGCCCAATTCTTTTGCTTTAGCCAGAAGTATTGAATATTTTAAAATTCCGCGAGATGTTTTAACTATTTGTTTAGGCAAGTCAACTTACGCGCGTTGTGGAATAATTGTAAATGTTACTCCTTTTGAACCGGAGTGGGAAGGTCATGTAACATTAGAAATTTCAAACACAACGCCACTTCCCGCAAAAATTTATGCTAACGAAGGCTTAGCGCAAGTTATATTTTTTAAAGCGCAAGAATCGTGCGCTATTTCTTATGCCGATCGTAAAGGTAAATATATGAAGCAAAAAGGTATTACAATTCCAACCGTTTAGTTTTTTACATTCTTCTCTCTCGATCATCATAAATCCCGAGTTCCGAGTTCCGAGTTCCGAGTTTATCGAGGACTCGGCGGTTTTTTCTTCTTCTTCTTCTTCTTCTT
>JAUWHS010000097.1 GCA_030605785.1 bacterium | reverse complement strand
CCCCATTTTTCAACCTTCGTTAAAACTTCGGCAGATTGATTCTACGAAGCCTTGGCGAAGGAGAAATGGGGCGGTGGAATTATTTAAAAAATAAATTATAATAACAAAAATTAATAAGCCCATCATATCCCATCGCCCCATGAAATGGGGCTAAATTTCGGGTAATTTGTATACCACGGGTTACGGTGCAAAGCACCTCACCCGAAGCTAATCACCTTCGCCACTACGTGGCTTGTCAAAAACAGTATTAAATTAACGTACAAGGCCAAAGACATTTTTTTTATTTTTTAATTTTATGATTTTATAATAACTTGTGTAACAAAAGATAAATCCATAAATGATTTGTGAGTATTCTTGTTTACAAAATATTTAATTGATTCCAATTAAATCTGTAATTTTTTCCATCGTTGTGTTAACTATTTCTGGTGAATCGAATTTTATTCCCGGTAACGGTTCAAATGGGGTTGCGGAAGGTTTTGCAATACCTAGAATTCTTGCCAAGGTTACAGGAAGTTGTGGAATCCAAACTCGTTCATTTATAACTTGTTTTTCATATTTATTTTTCTGATAAAGCATTAAAGGAACATGTGTATCATAATCGTAAGCTGAACGGTGTGAGGTTCCTGTGGAATACGGTGTGAAAACACAATAAGGTTGCGGTTGACAAATAAGTTGGCCGCTTCTTTTTGGGTAAAGTTGCATTTTATAAAAATTTTCAAGTTGATAGGATTCAAAAGTTAAGTTTTTTAGTTCATCAAAAGTCCAAATATTTTTTGCGCCTTTTTGGCCTTTCAGAAATGTTTTTAAATCATTTAAAATTTCATTTTGTTTTGTCTTTCCAAGTGGATTAAATATTTTTTGGTTCAGATAAAACATTGATGTTGAAAAACCAAGAACAATGTCCGCGATTTTATATTTATCTTCAACAATTTTATTCATCTGTTTAATTAATGGTTGAACCATTATTCGTGTTGATTTTTTATAATCTTCAAGCTGCATAACTTCCGGGATTGGTTCTAATCCGTGATCTGCTGTTAGAACAAAAAGTAATTCTTTTTTGCCGGCAAGTTTTTGAGCGAATTTAAAAAAGTCTTTTATTTGTTTATCTAAATGATAAATCATGTCTGTAATTTCAATACTTTGTGGGCCGTACATATGTCCAAGCCAATCAAGAGGTGACAGGGATACAAAAAGCAAAAAGTTTTCAGTACCATTAAAATTTTCATTCAAACACTGTTTTGAAAGATCTAGTAATATTTGATTTGCCAGTGGTGTTTTTAAAAATATTTGATATTTATCTTGCTTGTATGATTGTTTGTCTTCGCCGCCTTTATGTACCAAAGGCGTTTCTCCGTCTTTTGGTGAAATTAAACTGAACTTATATCCCGCGAATTTATAATCGGTTTTTTTGTTTATATCAATATCTTTAAAGCGATAGTATTTACTTTTGCGTGGATAACAAAGTTTCCAGGAAATCTCTTTTAATTTGCTGATTTTTTTCTTTTTGTTAAAACGAGTAACCCATTTAGGGAGTTCTTTAAAAAAAGCTTTGCTTGACGTAAAAAGTCCTGTTTTATCATCGAACCAGATATTTTTACTCAGGTGACCTCCCATACCAATTGCCGCGCGATCTTTGTATGATAATGAAAACGATTTGCGCGCTTTATTTGGTTCTGACGCAAGAACAAATTGATCTGCGAAACCATCAACCATTATTTTTTTTGCGGACTTTCCATAATTGCAAAGCTTGTCATTACAAAAAACGGCAGTAGTTTTTGGATCGTCATCATTACAACAAACTTTTTTCCCATCAGGATCAAACCAGCTGTTTAAAACAATTCCGTGATCTTTTGCGTAGGCTCCGGTTCCAATGGCGGTATGTCCGGTTGCGGTTGTTGTTGTTCCGTGAGGATGATGCGCGTCAGAATAAAAAATTCCGTTGTTGATTAAAAACTTAAATGAATAGTTGAAGTTATTTTTTAGTTTTTGAATATATTCATAGCCCCATTGATCAATTACCATGACAACGGTTAGCTTTGGAGGTTTGCTAAATATTGGCAAGGTTATAAAATTGATCAAAATTAGGCCTAGAAGCAATTTTTTAAATTTGACTGACAAACTTATCATTAAAAATCTCCTTTGTTTAAATTTGGATTGATTTTACTTAATTTGAATTATAATTGGTCAATGTTTGTAGACTATCAAGTACTGTGAGAAAAATTGAAGTATTTAAAAATTATTATTATTTTTTTAATTTTTAATTTTAATTTGGATGCGGTAAGTATTCGTTTGTTAAGTAATCAAGATGAAATTTTAAATCAAAAGTTTGTAAGACTATTGGTAAAGTTGGATAGTAAAGACATTCTTTTAAAAAATCCAATTATATTCTCAATTAATGATTCTGTTGTTGATGTAAAAAATTATAAAATTTTAATTGAACCTGAAAGTTTGCATATTCCATCATTTCATCAAAATAAAAAGGTTTTTAACCGGTCTTTTTCTGTTGATTTGTTTTTTAATGAATTGAATGAAAATTTACAAGATGATTCTTTTTTGTTTATGCAGTATTTAGTTTTAAACAGTTTGTCTAAAAGTGTTAACGCGGAAACGTTAAAGATAAGTTTAAATGAATGTTTAGTTGGTGAAAAAGATATAACGTCACTTAAAGATTCAAATTTAAGAATTGGCGCAAAAGTAAAAAAGCGTTTTTTAAATGTTTTTTTAGCGAAAAAATTTTTCAATCAAAATTTAAAAATTAAAGACACTGTTCAGTATTTAAAAGATCAAATTGTCTCAACCTTTAAATTCATCCCTTTTCTATTTTTCATGATCCTTTTAAGTTTCTTTGTTTTTTTGGGAATCGCCAAAGTTTTTAAACAAAAAAGATTTATTGTTACGCGTGTTTTTTTTATAAAAGAGGTTTTAATATTTATCTTTTTTGCTAGCTTTGCGGGAGTTTTATTTCATTTAAAAAGTTTATATCCAAACAAGTATTTATTTATCTTTATAGCAATCTATTTTTGTGTTGTTTCTTGTTATTATTTCGCGACTTTAAAAAAGTTGAATAGCTTTGATCGATTTATAAGATTAATGTTGGCTATTTCTTTTGGAGCTTTTGTGTTGCCATTAATTATCGAATTCGCGTTAAAAAAATAAGAGTCGCAATTCGTATCTCGATTAGAATTTAATCTTCCAGAGAGTATTTATCAGAGGCAAATTCAGCCTTATCGTTTTCGACTTTTTGTGTTTTATCTTTTAATTTTGATTTTTCTTTTTTTATTAATTCAATCATTTTGTCTATTGTTTTATCAATTGCGATATACATATCAGGACTTTCATCGTGCGTATGTAAATCAAATCGTGGTGTTTTTACATTAAGCTCTGCTTTGTGATGAGAATGTTGTTTATTCGCTTTAAGAAATATTTCTTGGTAATAAGGTGTTATATTTTCTACGTTTTTTAGTAATTCTGTAATTTTATCTAATTTAGCATTGATGTGTTGTTCCATTGGTATGGAATGGTCCATGCTTTGAAAGGTTATTTTTCTGTTCATTGCGCTCCTTTTTTATTTAAATAGCCACGTTGTTTTATTTCTGAATAAAATTGTTTTCCCAAATACATTTCCTTAGTGTAGTCATGATTAATTACTTCTTCAATGCTTCCTGACGTTATAACTTGTCCATTGATCATAACATAAACAGTATTTGCGATTGATAAAAGCTGATCTACATTGTGGTCTGAAATCAGAACCGCAATGTTTTCTTTTGCCATATTTTGAAATATTTTTTTTAATTCATAAATAGATTTGGGGTCAACACCCGCGAAAGGTTCGTCGAGTAAAATTATTTTTGGATGCATTAAAATTGATCTAACAACTTCTAATTTTCTTTTTTGTCCACCTGAAAGTTTGGTAACTATTTGTTTTTTTGTATGGATTAATTCGGTTTTTTCAAGCCAAAAATCCATTTCTTTTTTGAAAGATTCAGTTTCCGGGTTTTTCCAATAAGTATGGTGTTGATAAACCAATTTTAAATTGTCTAACACCGTCATTTGTGAGAATAATGATGTATTTTGAGGTAAATAAACAAGTCCGTTTTCAACTCGTTTATAAATAGGCCATGAATTTATAGTTTCATTATTTATAGAAATCAAATTAGATTTTTCAGTTTCATTATGATGAGGGGGCTTTAAAAGACCAATAATTGTTTTTAATAGTGTTGTTTTTCCCGCGCCATTTGGACCAAGCAATGCGACAATTTCACCTAAATCTACTTGTAAGTTAATATTATTTAATATTTGTTTGCTACCAAAAAATTGATTTAATTTTTCTATACGCAAAAATCGCATTTTTATACTTTGCTTTTTATAAAAGCGATAGGGCAACCTTTAAGGTCAAAGTTTCTTCGTAATATATTTTCAATAAATCCTAGCTGAGTGTTGCCGAACCACTCGGGATGATTTACAAATATTTGAAATGTTGGAACTTTTGCGTCCTTAATTTGTCTTATTTTAAAAAGTTTAAGTTGTATTTTTGTGTGATAAAGAGGTTTTTTGACAAATTCTTCTTTAACTAATTCATTTAGTTCAATATCGCTAAACTTTTGTACTCTTCTTATCCAGGATTTTTCTACTTCGTTATAAATTTTATGTATATTTTTTTTGCTTTTGCATGACGTATTGATTGTTGGAATTTTTTTTAATAAAAAATCATATTCAGATAAGTTGTATTTGAGTATTTCTTTATCATCTTCTGTTAAAAGATCAATTTTATTTAGAAGTAATAAGACTGATTTTTTTTGTTCTAACGCATAAGAAAGTAATTTTAGTTCTTGATTAGATAATTTTAATGCGCTTGCGTCAACCATTAAAATTACAATATCAGATGTTCGAATGGTACTTAATGTACTTTTAACCATTAAGCTTTCAAGTGTTTCATCAACTTTACTTTTTCTTCGAACTCCTGCGGTATCGCTAATTTGTATTAAATTCTCACTATTATAAGTCAACTCTGAAATGGATTCTCTGGTTGTTCCCGCAATATCTGAAATTATAGAGCGTTCTTGTGAGATTAATAAATTCATTAAAGATGATTTGCCGACATTTGGTTTTCCAATGATCGCGACTTTGTATTTTGGCTTAGTTTCTTCTTCTTCCGTTGGTTCAGGTATTACTTCAACTATTTTGTTGAGCATGTCTGAAATTCCAATACCGTGAACAGCTGAAACTTCCATTATTTCTTTAAAACCCAATGAATAAAATTCATTGAAATTTTCCTCGTATGCGGTTTTATTATCAATTTTATTTACAAGTAAAATCGTTGGGCGATTGTTTTTGTGCAGGAATTTAGCAATTCTTTTATCTTGCTGTGTAACTCCTGTTTTCACATCGCATATAAAAAAGATAAGAGAGCCTTTCTCTAGAAGTTTTATAACTTTTTCCTGAATTGCTCCTAAAATTGGATCTTTTGTTTTTTGTAGCGCGATTCCACCCGTATCAATTAGATCGAATGTTTTATTATCCCAATGCACAATTTCGTGAATATAATCACGAGTAACACCTTCGGCATCAAGAACAATACTTTCTGATTTTTCAGCTAATCGGTTGAAAAGTGTTGATTTGCCAACATTTGTTCTGCCGACGAGTAAAACTTTTGGATATTTTTTAATTTTTTTCATTTTATTTTTCTTATAAATAAAAATTTAAGATTGTTGTCTGAAAAAAGTTTCGAGTTGTAAAACTATCGAATAATACGCTTATTTCGATAGTTTTATTTTACCTGGAAAATGTTTGATTATCAAGTTGGCCTTAGGCCATTTTTCTTTATCTGAAATATCAATATTGTTCTTTTGAGATCCATATTGTGGTGTATATGGTTTTGATTGAAATTGCGCTTTTGAAATAGGAGCATTGTTTGTCGTTTGGATTGTATTTTCTGTTGGGTTATCGTTTTTAGATGTTTTTTGTTCTTCTGTTTGTTTTGTAGGTAAATCTATAAATTCAAACCCGAGATATTCAGGAAATGATAATTGTAAAAGCTTTAACCATAAATTTTTGCTTTCTTCTATTTTGTCTTTAAAAAAAGAGCCATTATTGCTCAAACTGATACAAACCATTTTTTTTTCGGGATCATTTTTTATGAATTTTGCTTGTTTTAAAATTGATTCAAGCATTGGATCGGAAAGTTCTATTATTTTTTGTACAAATTTGTTCCACGGTGAGATGTCAGCATTTTCTACTTCATTATTATTGTTACTAATTATGATTGATTCGGCATTATTTGTTATTGGCTTATTATTTATGGGATTAACATTTGTTGGATTAACTGTTTGCGTTTTAGTCAAAAGTGTTGAATTGTTTGTTTCCAACCCGTTTCCGCTAAAATTATTACTTTGATTCTGATCTGATTTGTTGCAAAAAGTTATCAAATCTTTTAAATCTTCGATATCTGTTTGCTCGCAAATTTGAATTAGCGCAGATTCTAAAAAAATATGTTTTTGTGTGGTTTGTAGAAAAATTGGTTCTTGATTCCACAGGAGTTGGAATATTGCTTGAATTCTATTAATACTTGTTTTACTAGCCAAATTTTTTAATGTTTCAATATTTCTATTTTTAATATTTGTTCCATACTTTACCCACATTAAATTTCTGCAAGCTTGAATTAGCGCGTTCCAAAAAATTTGAGGATTTAAAGTTTGAAAATTAATTGATTCTAATAATTTTAAAACTTGTGGTACGTTTTGCTTTATTAAGCTTTCAAAAATTGAATAAAAATCTTTTTCGCTAATTTTGCCTAAAACTTTTAAGATTGTTTCTTCTGTTATTTTTTCATCAGAAAATCGAACTCTTTCAAGTAAGTTAATCGCGTCACGAGCAGAGCCTTCTGTTTCTTCAATTATCATTTCAATCGCTTGTTGTTCGATATCAATGTTTTCAGATTCGCTTAATTTGGCTAGATGATCTTTTAGCGCAATGTTATTTATTGGTTTAAATATAACTTGAAAGCAACGAGAAAGAACTGTTTGAGGAATCTTATGTATTTCTGTTGTCGCGAGCATAAATAAAACAGTGCTTGGAGGTTCTTCTAAAACTTTTAAAAAAGCATTAAACGCTGCCTTACTAAGCATGTGCGCTTCGTCAATAAGATATATTTTTTTATTTCCTGTAAGTGGCATGTAAGCGCAACTTTCTAAAATTTGTCGAACGTTATCCACACCTGTGTGAGATGCCGCGTCAATTTCAATAAAGTCAGGATGGTTACCTTGTAGCATTGATTTGCAAGAGTCACATTTTAAGCATGGAACCTTTTCTTCTGACTTTTTTTGAAAGGCTTTTAAGTTTTGACAATTAACTGCCGCTGCGAATATTCTGGCAGAAGAAGTTTTTCCACATCCTCGTTGACCGGCAAAAAGATAAACGGGAAAGAATTTTTTTAGGAAAAGGCCATTTTGTAAAGTTTTGATTGCAATGTTTTGTCCAATTATTTCATCGAAAGTTTTTGGACGCCATTTACGGGCAAGATTTAAATTTGAATTATCCTTATTCATGTGCTACTTTGTTTTTTCATTTTTTCATATTAAATTTTATTGTTTATTAAAAGGTCGGTATTAGAAATAAGTATAAAGTTTTGTTTAGTAAATGAAAGGATTAACAGTGAATAAAATAAAAGTATTTTTACCTATGTTTTTATTTTTGGGTCTTTACTTTATTGATTGTTTCGGTGGTGGTTGTTTTAGTATGCCAAAAAGCAATGCGATTGGAAATTCCGGAGAAGAGGAATGGGGCTATGAAACGGATAATGAAGTCGATAGTTCTGATGAAGATTGTTATGAGGGAATGGACATTGCAGAGAATGAGATGACAAAAAGGGAATTAAGTAAAGATACTATTGCTGACAAAACAGATACAGAATGTGATTCTGATGAAGATATTGTTGCTGATGATGAGGCCGTGGGTGATTTTTCTGAAGCAGTTGGTGGAGATAATTTAAAAGAAACTTTGTTGAAAGAAATTATAAAAAACTGGCCTAATTATGGAATGCGTAAAAAATTTGAAGTTTCGAATACTTTAAGAAAAATTAATAATGGATCTTTATTAAAGAACAAAATGTTTATTCAAGATTTATTCAAAGGCCTTCGTTTAGAGGATAGAGATAAAAAATCAAAAATAGAATTCTATGTTGTTTTTGGGATGGTGGATGAATTGGGGGAATTGTTAAATTTAACCCCAAATGTTTCAACGGTTCTTAGTACTGAATATAAACCGGACAATAAAACTCTTTATAATTACGCGATAGAATTTGGTTTAAAAGAAGTAGCTGAAAAACTTAAAAAATATAAAGACGCTCCTTGGTAGAAAAAAATAAGGGGTACAGCGGCAAATAACGCTTGCTGCTTCCTTCCGGATCTGACAAATTTCGCTAATTACCACTTACCCCAATTTTGTATTTTATTATAAATTAATTTATTCCATTAAAAAACTGGCCGTGTCATCCGTAGCCTATACACCTCTTGTTTGTTGTATAACCTATTTCAAAAAAAATGTTTAAATTTTTTAATATATGGCTGTGCCAGTCCCCCTTCGCTTTCCTTTGAAGTTTAAGCGAAAGAGAAAAAGCTTCGGAGGACAACTTTCGCTACTTTTATCAAAGTTTAATGATTCTAATAATAATTCCTTTTTAGTGAAGAATGGCTTGCCAACTGAAGCTTTGGCGAAAGTTGGCGGAGAGAGAGGGATTCGAACCCTCGATGCCACTTTCATGACATACACGATTTCCAATCGCGCGCTTTCGACCACTCAGCCATCTCTCCTTAAATTATTTTTTATCTTTTGAAACAACTTTTTTTGTGGTTGTTGCTGTTGTTTTTGTTACTGCTTTAGATTCAGTTATTTTTGTATCAGCCTTACTTTCCGGAGTTTTAGAAATAGCTTTTTTAACTTCAGGCTTCTTTGTTATTGATTTTTCAGGTGTGGTTTTTGTATCAACCGGTTTTGCTGTTACCGCTTTTTTAACTTCTGTTTTGGTAACTGTTTTTTTAGCTACTTCTTTAGTCGGTTTAGCTTCAACTTTAGTTTTTTTACTTGTTTCAATTTTTGATTGTGTTTTTTTGGAAGCAAATTCTTTTTGACCTTCAGAGATGTTTGACGCTAAATATTCCAGTACAAATTCTATTGAACGAGGAGAATCATCGTTTGCCGGAATTACAAAGTTAATTCCTTCAGGGTCTGTGTTTGTATCAACAATCGCAACTGTAGGTATTTTTAAATTTAAAGCTTCATGAATAGCGGAATGTTCTTTTTTTGCGTCGACCAAAATTAATGCCGCAGGAGGATATGCTAAATCTAAAATTCCACCAATGTTTCTTTCAAGACGAGCAATTTCTTTTTGAATCATGCTGATTTCTTTTTTCTTGTATTGTTTATTAGGCTTACTTACAACATCTTTCAAGTGTAGCAATTTTGTAATAGCCTTTTTTATTTGTTCGTGATTACTTAAAGTTCCGCCAACCCAACGATGAACAACGTAAGGCATTTTAAGCTCAGTTGCTATTTTTTGAATTGCTTTTTGAGCCGGTTTTTTTGTTCCAACCCATAAAAAAGTACCACCATTGGCAGCTAAATCTTTAAGGTATTTACCGCTTCTTTCAAGAAGAAACGCTGTTTTTGAAACATCAATTAAATGAATTTTATTTCTTGCGCCCCAAATGTATGGGCTCATTGCCGGAGACCAGCGAGAAGTTTTGTGACCAAAGTGGATGCCTGCTTTGAGCATACCTTTTAAATCTATCATTTTTGTATCCTTTTGGGTTATATCTATTGCCTCTCATAGGTATTTTTAGCTTTTTGCCTAAAAATTTACCACCCTTAAAGTTTCTGAGAAACAAGATCAACTAATAAAATATTAACTATTAAGAAAATGTTATTCTACCAAAAAGAGTTTAAAGCGCAACTTTATAATGTTTTTTATAACCCTTGATTGGATCCAATTTCTTTTTCTTTTGGTAATTGTTTCGGTGCAATTGTTGTTTTTTTAGCTGGTGATATACCTATTTCTTCTCCAATTATTTCACCATTTTCTATCGTTTCTGTATATTTTTTACCTACCATTACCGAAATAACAGTCCATCCGGCAGCTATTCCTATGGAAAATAGAGAGTCTAGTTTTAGCGTGGAAGTGTAATTAGGGCTTTGGGCCCATAGGTTAAACGTTGAACCTGATGCTTTGGATAATCTTTTTCCAAACGCGTCAATCCATGTTTTGGATTTAAATTTTATATCTTTTGTTGTTGGGATATATAAAGTTTCTTTTACCGGAGCGTTAAATCCATAGTGCAATGATCTAAGAACAACCATTATTATAAATATTGTTGTTAGATTTGGTGAAAATAACAAACTTCCCATTAAGGCCATAACTGAAATTGGCATAATTAGAAGGCATTTTTGTGTGCCAATTCTTTTTAATAAAGTTGATGTTCCAAATACCGCAAATACTAAAGCAAGCGCTTGAAATGCTGACGTATATAAAAACATATATGAACTCATTCCACCAATAGAATTATTGTTCGCGATCGACATTAAGACTTGCATTTGATAATCAATAATTACAGAAATGAGCTCAAAGCTGTATGTTAAAGCAAAAATTCCAAACACATAAGGTTGTTTTAACATTGATATTAGGCCGTCCAACATACCACTTTTCTTTTTTACTTTTTTTATATGTGTGTGTTTTTTTTCGTAACTTTCTAAGTATTGCATAGGAACTTTTTTTGTAATTCCTTTTATTATAAAAGCTCCACTTATTAAAAGGATAGATGTAACAATGACAAGAGATGGAATTATTTGAATTGGGTTGAAGTTTGTTGTATTTAAAAGCAGCCAACTTAGAGCCGGTGTTATTATTCCTGCTACTCTTGATACAGCAACAATTATCCCATAACTTTTACTTGCGTTTTGTGGTGTACTTACTGAATTTACAAATGCCCAGAAAGTACTAACAACTAATGGAGCAAAAAGATCTATAAATAAATAAAATACCCAACCTAAAATTCTGTTTGGGCTTGCGTTTGTATTTTGTAAGCCGATGTAGGGATTGGTTAAAAGATAGGCAAATAAAAGCGATAATAATGAATAGAAAGTTAAGAAAATATAAACAAGTTGATAGCGTTTAAGTTTATCTACCAACTTCGCGTATAATAATAAGATCGGGATTAAACTAAGAATTGTTACGTATTTTGTTATTGGTTGGTATTCTCTTCCAACAAGGCTAAAAAAAACAGATGTTTTTAATGGGCGGAGTATTGAATAAGAGCCTATTATGCAAAAGAAAGTGGCAGCAAGGGCTATTGTTTTTATAATTTCAAATTTATTTATTTGTAGATCGTTATTATTGTTTATGCCAACAGCCCGGTTGAACATTAACTTCCTTTATTTAATTTCAATGTATTTTAGTCCTTCTCACCAATAACTTTTTGATTGTCAATTACATTTGTAAATGTCTTACCTAAAAAGAAAACAATTATCATCCAAACTGATATTAATCCCAACATCAAAGCGCTACTAAAAAACAACGCAAAAGCGGGAGAAACTTTTTTCATTCCAATATTGAAAACGGATCCACCACCTTTGGCTGATCGAGAACCAAAAGCATCTGTCCACGCTTTCGCTTTAAATTTTATATTTTTAGTTGTTGGAATATACAAAATTTCTCTTATTGGGTGGTTAAGAGCATAGTTAGCTGCTCTTAAAGCAATTAGCGCAATGAAAAAGACGATTGCGGTAGGATAAAAAAATGTTGTTAAAATTATAATTGAACTTACTATCGGAAATATAAATAATGAGGTTCTCATTCCTAATAATCTTAGAATTGCGGTTGTACCAAAAAATGAAATTATTAAACCGACAGAATTCATTAATAAATAATATAGAGCGTAGTATTGGGTTAGGGCTCCTACCGAGCCACAGGATACATCTGCCGCAAGAGCGACTCTGTAATCTAGAATTACAATCATAATTTCGTATATTACGATTGTAAAAAATATTCCTAAAACATATGGATTTTTTATTATGATGATTAGCCCCTCAAAAGCTTTTTTTAGCGTTTGAATTAATCCGTTTTTTTCAGGTTTTTCCTTTTTCTTTTCAAGTTGATATACCTTTTCATAGCCATGCATGTAATAGCCGGGGACTGTTTTCATTAACAGAAAAATTGACATTGCTGCGCCAAAAAGCATTATGCTGCCAAAAAGCATAGAGTTTGGAAGTAATATAGAATCCGATGTTGTATTGAAAAAACTAATAAGTATATATAATCCCCCGGCAGCCAAAATACCACCTACTTTAGAACCGGATACTATTAATCCATAATAATTTTTTGCGTCTTTAGGTTTATTTATAGAATCGGCAAATGACCAAAAAACGGTTGAAAGGAAAGCGTTAAAACTTTCCATGAAAAAATAAAAAGCCCAACCTGTTAATCTTGTAGGATCGGTACTTGTATTGGCGATACCGTAAACGGGATGAGACAGTAAAAAATAAAAAAGAATTCCACCGGTAGCATGAAATAAATTGAAACAATATAATAATTGGTGTCTTCTGAGCAAATCTACTAATTTTGAATAAAAAATTATCATTGGAATTATAAAGATTAAACTATAAAGCTTTGCTTCAGGGATATAGCTAGCGCCTACAATTTTGGCGAAAATTGAAATTTTTAATGGTCTCCAGATTGCGAGACACGCGGTCATTAAAAGAAACGTTGCTGTTTGAAAGAAAACTTTTAAGCGAAACTCTTTTTGAATATTCCACAGCTTAAATATTGATACTTTATCTTCGCTAACACTTTCCGATTGGGTGTTGTTCTGCATCATTTCTCCAAAAAAAGGTTTTCAAATTGTAATGAATTAGACCATTTATTTTAGAAATTCCCCCCGGGAGTACATCTTAAGTAAATATACAAAGCGCATTATATTTTTGAAGTATAAAAGTGTGTCTTGAAAAGTCAATTAAAAACCTTGTTTTCTGCATTTTTAAAGGAATAAAAATGTGATGTTAAATTATTGACTATTGAAAAGAGTTTTCAAGCTTTTCATAAACAAATGAATCTACGTTTTAAATTTATTAGTTTAATGTATGTATATTACGTTATATTATATGTTCTTCTTATGAAGTCATGTAGTTTTCCATCAATTTCAAAAAAACGTTCGGGTACCCCATTTCTTCCCCTAATATCAGCCCAAAAAACCCATAATAATAATCGGAGTTCAGATGTTTTCCCACACAACTTTTTTAGGCAGTTGTATCCATCCATATTTGGTTTTTCAGCAAAAATCGTCGATGGCTTTTTGTGATACAAAACCAATTTACAGACTGTTTTTATTACCTGTTTACTATATAAAAAACGTTGTAAGAATTTTTCTGTTAATGGAACTCCCGCAATATCGTGTTCCTTCATACCTTCTCCACTAAAAAAAGATTTTGCTTTTCCATAATCGTGACACAAGACAGCAAGCATGACGATACGCTTTTCTTCCGCGCTGTGGTAGGAAAACTGAGCGGCAACATCAATAGCTTGCATGGTATGTTCAAAAACATTTCCCTCCGGATGGTAGCTTTTTAGTTGTTCTACTTTGACCAAAATTGCCAATTCAGGAAACAATGTATGTAAGTTTCCATAATCAAATAATTTTCTAAAAAAAAGAGAAGGCACCGCATCTAGAAAGAGGGCGCTTTCAAACTTCTCACAAGTATTTTTATCTATAATTTCCCATTCCCGGAATAACATGCCTAACACCTCCTACAAAATCAGCAACATCACCGATATATCTTGGTATCACTTGAATATGGACATGGTGAATTGTTTGTCCGGCGGAAATACCTTCATTAACCCCAATATTGTATCCATCAGGTTTTTTATTGAGTCCCGGATTAGAAAGTATTTTTTTACAAAACGTTTCCATTTTTTTATTAACCGGATTGCGTATAATTTTTTCATAGAATTCTTTGGAGTCAATATTCTCCAGAATACGAATTGTTTCTTTTATCGCGGGAAGTAGATCGTGTTGTTCATCTTTGGTTAATTCTAAAAATGAGACGACATGTCTTTTGGGTATAACGAGCGCATGTTTGGGAGAGACCGGAAATCGATCAAGGCGAGCATAAAATTGATCATTTTCAAAAATAATCCCAATTTTATTTTTATATACTTCACAAAATAAACATTTATTTTCCATATAAAACTCCTTCTAATATTCATATTTTTTAGGGATGATAGCATAAAAAAGAAAACTTAACACATAATTTTAACTAATTTGGACAGCTCACCCTGTTTTAACCATGAAAACCAGTGCTTTTTGCTTTTTTATTTGTTCATTAGGACTGATTTTTTAAGTTCTTATTTATTTATTTGATCTTCTTGCAGTATTTCTCTTTTTTCATATAATTTTACTTATCTATACATTTCTATAGTTAGACATAAATTTTAGGGGGTCTTTTTAATTATTAGAAACTTTACAGTTTCTCTTAGGGTTGTAATTTGCCAGATTGTATTTTTATTGGTTGAATAACAGCTTTTTAGCTTGAATTTTATTTTAAGAATTTATAAAAAATTAGGTTTAATTGTCTCATGGAAGAACAATCTTATAAAGTTTCAGAACCAAAGGTTTTACCTGTCTTGCCACTTAAAAATTTGGTTGCTTTACCAAAAAGTATAATTCCGGTCGTTGTTGGAAGACCCGTTTCTATTAAGGCTGTAGAGGCTGCCATGAAGCGGAATAAGGAGGTTTTTGTTACAGCTCAAAACTCAATTAATATTGAGCATCCGACAGCAAGCGATATTTTTGAATATGGAACTCGCGCTTTTATTCTTCAGGTAGCGCGTCTACCAAATGGTACGCTAAAAATTTTAGTGGAAGGTGTATCTAGAAGTCGAATTAAAGCTGAAAGAATCAGAACTGATTTTATAGAAGTAGAAGTTGAAGATTTAATTCCAATACCGTTAAAAAGTGAAGTGGAAAGTAAGGCGTTATCAAGAAGTCTGTATAATTTATTTAAAGAATATATTGCTCTAAATGAAAAAATCTCTATTGATGTATTAACCGCGATAAAAGCGACCAGTGACCTTGATTCTTTAATTGATTCAATTGCTGTTCAAATGCCTTTAAACTTTGAAGAGAGACAACTTTTATTAGAAGAGATTGATATAAGGAAAAGAGCTACGAGGCTTGGTGTTCTACTTAGCAATGAGTTGGAGGTTTTAAAAACAGAAAAAAAGATTAAACAACAGGTTCAAAAACAAGTCGAAAAAAATCAAAAAGATTATTATTTAAATGAACAAATGCGCGCTATTCATAGAGAATTAGGACGTGAAGATTTCCAGCAAGAAGTTTCGGAACTTCGTAAAAAAATAAAGGCATTAAAATTACCAAAAGAAGCCGCGAAAAAAGCAGAATCCGAATTAAAAAGATTAGAACAAATGCAACCAACAACTCCGGAAGCGACTGTTAGCAGACATTACATAGATTGGTTGTTTAATGTGCCTTGGCACCAAATAACTAAAGATAATATAAGTCTTTCTGAAGCTGAAAAAATTCTTAATGCTTCTCATGCCGGAATGCAAAAAGTAAAAGAAAGAATTGTTGAATTTTTAGCGGCTAAAAAGTTTGCCGGTAAAAATTTAAAACGCGCGCCAATTTTATGTTTAGTTGGCCCTCCTGGTGTTGGTAAAACTTCTTTAGCTATGTCTATCGCGGATTCGTTGGAAAGAAAATTGGTTAGAATTTCTTTAGGTGGTATGCGCGATGAAGCTGAAATAAGAGGGCATCGTAAAACTTATATTGGCGCAATGCCGGGTAAAATTATTCAGTCGATGAAAAAAGCACAGGTTACAAATCCTGTAATTGTTTTAGATGAAATAGATAAAATGTCTACGGATTTTAGAGGTGATCCCGCATCAGCGCTGCTTGAGGTTTTAGATCCCGAGCAAAATAAAGCATTCGCGGATTATTTTTTAGAAGTTGATTACGATCTTTCAAATGTTATGTTTATAACAACAGCTAATGTAATGGATAATATTCCTTATCCATTATTAGATCGAATGGAACTTATTGAACTTTCCGGATACACAGATAAAGAAAAGTTTGATATTGCTCAAAACTTTTTAATCCCGAGACTTTTAAAAGAATACGCTTTAAATGAGTCACAAGTTTTAATTAAAAAGAAAGCTTTAAGTTTATTAGTTGAAGAATACACAAAAGAAGCCGGCGTAAGGCAGTTAGAACGAGTTCTTGCAAAAGTTTTGAGAAAAAGCATTCAGGATTTATTAAAAAATAAAAAGCTTAAAAAAGTTATTGTCGATGAAAAAGTATTAGAAAAATGGTTGGGCGCGCCAAGGTATCGAAAACCGGAGAAAAAAGTTGATAGAAAACCTGGACTTGCCGTTGGTTTGGCTTGGACTGAGCTGGGTGGAGACATTTTAGAAGTTGAGATAACTACCTTTAAAGGTAAGGGCGCTCTAACTTTAACAGGACAACTTGGTGAGGTTATGCAGGAGTCCGCTCAAGCCGCAATGAGTTATATTCGTTCCAGAGCGAAAGACTTTGGTTTGAAAGAAGATTTTTATTCTGATCTTGATATTCACATGCATGTTCCGGAAGGCGCGATTCCAAAGGATGGTCCATCCGCTGGGATAACAATGGGTGTTGCTTTAACATCAGCGCTAACCAAAATCCCTGTAAAAAGTAAAATTGCGATGACGGGTGAAGTAACTCTTCGCGGTAGAGTTTTGGGTGTTGGAGGTTTAAAGGAAAAACTTTTAGCCGCGACACGTTTTGGAGTAACACAAGTACTGGTTCCCAAAGAAAATGAACGAGATGTTAAAGAGTTTGAAAAAGAGCTTGATCCTAAGTTGAAAATTACTTATGTAGATTCAATGGCTGAAGTTTTAGATAATGCTCTGAAAAGAACGCCTATTTCTAAAGTAAAAAGTAAATAAAAAAAGCCGCTATTTTTATAGCGGCTTTTCTATTTTAATTCTTCAATAAATGATTCTAATCTTTTTCCGATAGAAATGGTTTTTCGCGAAAGCCAGTTAAAAGCATTTTGTCCCATTTGATTGTAACTTTTATTTTGTAATAGTTTTGTTGTCTCATTTAAAAGCTTTGTTTCATTTTTAACTTTTATTAAACCATCGTTTTTTTCTAGTTCGTTAGCAATTTCTTTGCAGTTAAAATAATGAGGACCAATAATAGAAACTTTTTTCCAAATTGCGGGTTCTAATAAATTATGTCCACCAACAGGAACAAACGTTCCTCCAAGAAAAAAAATATTGCAAAATGGATAAAGGTTAAAAAGTTCTCCTAGTTTTAAAACAATAAGAGCATCGTAATTATTTAATTTTTCAATGATTGTTATTTTTTCGTAGTCATTTTTCCATGTAATATAATTTATTTTTGTTTTTTCTAATTTTTCTAACAATTCTTCTTGCCAATGAAAATGACGTGGCGCGATTATCATTTTTAAATTGTTAAATTTAGTTTTTAAACTTTTAAACAGTTTTAAGTAATAATCTAATTCTCCCGGGTGTATTGAACCAAGCAAAAGCGTCGGGTGATTAAATTTTATCTCTTTTGGTAGTGTTACGTTTTTTTGTTTTTCTAGAACATTTGGCGTTTTTATATTGCCTAAAGTTATTAATTTATTTTTTTGTACTCCAAGCTTTTCAAATTCAAGAGTATCGTTTTTACTTTGTGTATAAATTTTTGTACACATATTAAAAAGAGTTTTGAATATAAATTTGAGTTTGTGATACCTGGGTTTTGATCGTTGGCTTATTCGAGCGTTAATTATATATGTTTTAATTTTTTTTATTCTTGCTAAAAACAAAAGATTGGGCCAAGTTTCAGCTTCAACAATAATTATTTTATATGGTTTTATTCTTTTAAAGCCCAAAAACATTGTTAGTAAGAAATCGTAAGGTATAAAACTTACAATTCCAGCAATCTTTTTTTGTTGCGCGATTTTTTTACCTTGAATTGTTCCAACAGTTAAATAGCAAAAAGAATTAGGTATTTCTTTTGTTATTTTATTAATTAGGTTTTGTACAGATAATACTTCTCCAACAGAAACGGCGTGGATCCAGAAGACTTTTTTATCTTTTAATGATTTAGGAATAAAGCCAAACCGTTGCCTGAATGAACCAAAAACCGGTTTGCCTTTTATTTTTCTAAGGAGAATAAAGACGACCAAAAATGGGAACAAAAGTATTTGTATCGTTTGGTATAAAATAAAAATGAAGAATAGTCGCATTTAAAAATTACATAAAAGCATCATAGGTTATTAATATTACAAGAAAGAGTATGATAATAAGAAAAAATAGATTGTTCAAGTTTTCCATTCGAGCTAATTTTCTTTTTTGAACTTCTTCGCTCATTTTTTTTATTTTCCGTACATTTATAATCACAAATGCTTGGAATAATAAAATTAATAAGGACAAGAAAACTAATAAAAAATATACATAGTCAACTTTTGTTACTCGACCAACAACCGGCGAAATAGCATCAATCGCTGTTCTGAAGAGAACTAAAATTGGCAGGGATGCTGCGACAAGAGCAAGTCTTGTTAGGTCGTGTAAGTTTATTATCAAAGAGAGTAAGCATATTAAAAAGATAACAAACATTGGGAAATATAAGGTAAATAAATTTCTGTTACTTATATTTTCAAAATCAATTGTAAAAACTACGGCTGGATATTTTACATTTAATGTTGGATCTTTCTCATTTAGTTTTGATGACATGTAACCGGATTGTACCATTTTTTGTGTAGGCATCCATGTTGAAACAAATAAATCTTTGGATAAGACAAAGTCATCAAGAGTACTGTTAAAGACAACCTCGTTGGGAGTTATGGTTCTATTTTCCAGGATAATATTTAATCTGTGATCTCCAATTGGGAAGTATTTTTGTTCTAATGGAGATTTAAATTCAACTTGAACGTGATATGTAACTAAAACATTATCGCCAACTAATTTTATCATTGGTTCTGATTTATATAGAATACCTAAATTTTGAAGATTACTATTTCTAAAAGTAAAGTTAGAGATAGTGCCTAAGGATTCTGTGCCAACTTCAAATTTAAAAGAGACGAACGCATCCATGATGAATTGGTTTTTATTAAAATCAAAAGTTGGGAAATTATTTATATGAAGTCCAACAGAAACGTTGTTGGCTAATTTTTTTACAGGCTTTTCAACTTTGTTGATGGTAAAGATTTCTTCCGCGTAAAGTGTTGACATGTTCTGCCACAAAAGTACCCCGACAACATAAACTATTGCTAATATTAAAACTGAAAGTTGAAACTTAGCTGTTTTCATTGTATTAAAAAATTTGAACATAATTTATCCTTTAATCAAAATTATATTTTGACCAAATGCATAACGAGTAAAAGGGTTAAAGTTTATTTCGAATCCACCGAGATCAAAATTTTTCATACCTTCTATGACCTCGATTATTTTTTCTTTAGTTATTGGTTTCTCTATTGTTTTTATTGCTTCAACTATAATTTTTGCTTGAATGTAATAAGCAAGTGATAAAATATTAAAGGTCTCTTCGGGATAATATTTTTTTAGATTTGTTTGGTATTCTTTTACGATTGCTAATTTATCATTTTTAGGATTTGGAACAGATGATGTATATTCAAATTTTATGTCTCCCTTATCTTTTAATATGGTTTTAACAAAAAGAGTTGAATCTATTCCAAAAAATAATGTTCCAAAGTGCCCTTTACTAAAAAAATAGTTAATAAGTTTTGTTGTTGGCATACTCGCGGCAAGACACAAAACAACTTTTGGATCAACGCTGATTAATTTTTGAGCTGTATTTTCTATATTCATTGTAAATCTATTGTAACTTGCGGTCTTAACAGGCGCTATTCCAAATTCCGCTAATTGATTAATTGCTGCTTTAGCTGTTTGAGTTGAGAAATCGCCATCAGAATGGAAAATTCCTATTTTTGTTAAACTTAAATCGTTAACGATATGATTTATTAGTTTTTCTGTTTGCGGCGCCGTTAAACCTAATCCGTTAATTTGATATATTAAATTTGGTTGCATTAATTTTTTATCTCCACCCCAGGGAAAAAACATTGCTATTTTTTCCGTTTTTATTAATGGTAAAACTTTTAATACACCACGCGTTCCCATGCAACCCAAAAACATGTTTATTTTGTTTCTATTAAATAATTTCTTTATATTTTTTGCGGCAATATGCGCTTTACCTTTATCGTCTAAACTTTCAAGTCTTAGTTTTATATCAGCTAAGTTGTCGGAATCATTAGCGGCTTTAAAGCATGCGTTAATCGCATTTTTAATTATTTCTCCATAGGCTTTAAATGATCCGGAAAAGGAGCCTGTTTGACCAAAAACAATCTCTTTAATTTTTTCTTTTTTTTCCTGTTTGTTTAGAGTTTTTAAAGAAGTTGTTTTCTTTTCGTTTTGTTCTGTTTTTTTTAAAGGTGTTATCTGTATTTTAGATTTATTTAAAATAGGTGCTTTGACTTTTTCTTTTGCTATTATTTCAACTTTTTCTTTTTGTTGTGTTGCCAGATCTATTTTTTGTTCTTGCCCACTTAAAGTAAAAGTTAAGAAAAATAAAATTAAAAAAAATTGTTTTTTCATTTCCTATCCCCTGATTAAAAAATGTTTGTTTAACTTTTAATAGGATAATTTTTAGAGGATTGAAAATGCAATGTTTTGAATAAAAAAGCGGCTAGCGTTTTTGCTTTAATCGTGTGTTATTTCTTCATGAGTTATTATAGGTTGATTATTTTTGTCGAAATCGAAGTAAAAAAATGATTTGGTTGATTTTTTATTTTGATACAGAAATTTACCATGTTGCTCTCTGTGTGATAAATCGTGTGGTGAAATATTCGATAAGGGAATCATAAGTAAATAAGTTTCTAGTTTCTCGGGGCTGTAAGTTTTGTATCTTCTTCGCGCAACAACATGAAGGACATTGTTTTTGTCTACTTTGCTTGATTGAATTTCAGAATCAGAACTAATTTTTATTGTGAATTTAAATTTATTATTATAGTAATCTAAAATGTGTATTTCATTAGATGCAAAGTATTCACCTCTTAATTCAACTAAAATATAATTAGAGTTGCTAACGAATTCTGCTTTTGCAATTTCATTGTAACATCTTGTAACCCTTATCAATTGGGAGGCAAGTTCTGTTTTTTTAGTTGTATATGGATTGTAGATGAAAAGATCCTTTTTTTTATAGATAAGAATTTGATTGGCATAATTAATGTCTATTCCTAATTTGTTTCCATTATTATAGATACCGGTTGTATACTTTATATTTGTTATTTCGGTATGATTAATTGGTTCTAGTTGATCATTCCAAATATTTAATTCAACTTGTGTTGTAGCTTCTGTTCTATAATCTCTTTGTACATTTTTACTTTGGGTTGTTGCCAATATTTCACAATTGGGTGATACGCATATTTTATTAAATTCCTTTTTGTTTTCATTTGGGTTTAAATGGATTGCTCCATTTGTATTGTTTTCAAATTCAATATGTGGTGGGTTTGGTATTTGCTTGAAATCTGTTGGAATATCGACAATTGCAATTTCGCCATCTTCCGTGGTACAAAACAATTTTGTTTCATCTTTATTTGTTGTTATGGCTGCAATGGCTTCTGAAATTGTTGCAATTGTTATTTTGTTGCCATTCGTATCAAAAATTACAACAGATGTTTTATGTTCTTTTTTTCTAAGTTTATGTAATTCATTTTGAATCTGTTTAGCTTTTTCTTCTGCGTTGAAATATGGATAAGGATCAGAGAGTTTTGTTTTTACCAACTTGCTTTTTATTTCGTCAAAATTATTAATATTTATATTTCCAAAATTATTTCGTAAGAAATTTACATCATAATTAAACAGTGATGGTATTGGTTGCCAAGTAGAAATAAACATTGGTTGTTGAAATTTACTCAGCATTTTAATTTTTATTAGCATGTGATCTTGAAAGATCATTTTTTTTGTATGAACTGTATGATTGGTTGTGCCAATATCTATTCTATTTATTTCAAAAACACTCGAATTGAGATGGTTGGAATCTAATATATTGACGAGTAAAACAACAGAATTACTTTTTTCATGGATATCTGAATAGAATGAATATCCGTCTACATCTAAATTTATTATTTGATGTGGATAATAAGCTGCAATAGTTGAATAAATGCTTAAAAATAATGTGTAAACAACTAACCTTTTTTTAATATTCACTTTTAACCTCGCAAATTCATTATGTTTCTAAAATATTTTGTTGTCATTTTTTTTTAACCGGTTAAAGACATTTTGTTTGATTTCTAAAGAGTTTATTGTATATGTTTTTTATTTTTTTTAAATTTTTAAGCAAAAAAATTAAATTAATAATAAGAATAACGCCTTATCGCGATATTATTTATCCATCCCAAACTGGCCATACAGATCCAAAGATGTGTAATTCCATAACTAAAAAGAGGGAGAGGGATTCCAACTATTGGCAGAATTCCGATTGTCATTCCGATATTTACCGCAACGGATAAAACAATATGAGTTAAAAGTCCAACAGCTATTATTTGATCAAATAAATTTTTTATTTGCAAAATTATGAATGTGATTCGCGCGAATAAAATTAAATATAAAATTAAAACTGCAAGAGCTCCTAAAAAACCCCACTCTTCACAAATGACGGAAAAAATAAAATCGGTATGGTTTTCCGGTAAAAAGGCCAATTTGTTTTGTGTCCCTTTTAAAAGTCCTTTGCCTAAAATACCTCCTGAACCGATTGCGATTTTTGATTGTTCGAGTTGATAGCGATCTTTATGAATTTCTCCTTGTCCTAATAAAACCAAAATTCTGGTTTGTTGGTATGGTTTTAAGAGTTTCCATGAAATTGGAGCGGTTATCATTAGACCTAAAAGTAACCACATAAAATATCTATTTTTAAATCCAATAACTCTAAATAAAATTAGTCCGGTAAAAAGGACAATTAAGGCTGTTCCCAGATCAGGTTGTTTTAAAATTAGTAAGAAGCTTATAAAAAGAATTATTGAAGGGAATAAAAAATCTTTTATTTTAGGTTTAAATTTTTTGTGATATTTGGGAATATTCTGTTCCGAAAAATAAACAGCCATAAATGCCGGGAGAAAAAGTTTTGTAAGTTCAGATGGTTGGAATTTAAAAAAATATAAAGACAACCATCTTTTTGCGCCCATTCCAATCATTCCGGCAATTGAGGTGTAAGCTAACAAAAGTAAAATTATAAAATAAAAAAAGTATCCGGCTCTGCTTATATTTCTTAAATCTTTAAATGAAAAAAATAAATAAATAAAAATTCCGGATATTGCGCCGAATGATTGTTTTTTAAAAAAAATAGAAAAATGTTTTTCGGGTGTGTACGTTGAGCTGAAAACAAAAAGTAGGCCAAAACCTAAAATTAATAAAGTTATAGTAAAACTAAGCCAGTCGAAATATCTAAAATGTCTTCTATCAATAAGCATTTATTTGTTTTCTTGTGATTAAATTTGTTTTTAATACAATTAATTTTGTTGTGATTTAAAAAATCTTATTTTAATAATTAGTTTCCAAAGTATCTATGATTCCATTAAAAATACAGTTAAAAAATTTTTTGAGCTATCCGAATCAAATACAAACAATAGATTTTAAGGATTATCCTCTTATTTGTTTGTCAGGGAAGAATGGACATGGGAAATCGGCTTTGCTTGACGCGATAACCTGGGTTTTGTGGGGACAAGCGCGTAAAATCTCCGGAACTATTAAAGCTGACGCAGGTTTAATTCGCTTGGGTCAAACTCAAATGATTGTAAGTTTAGAGTTTGAATTCAATGGAAATACTTACAAAGTTAGAAGAGAGTTTACAAAGACTTTCGGTAAACCGTTGGTTCATCTGGATTTTGAACTTTTTGATATGCAAAAAGAAAAATTTATTTCTTTAACCGACAAAACAATAAAACTAACTGAAAAGAAAATAGAAAATCTTTTGGGTCTTGATTTTGATACTTTTATAAATACCGCTTTTCTACGCCAAGGTCAGGCTAATGAGTTTTCTAAAAAATCCCCGAAAGAAAGAAAACAAATTCTCGCTAATATCCTTGGTTTTTCTCGTTATGACGAATTGCAAAAAAAGGCGTCTGATAAGGTTAAAAAAATAGAAACTGACAAAAAGGTTTTAATAAACATTTTACAAAAGACAAAAGAGGAAATCGAAAAGGAAGAGGCTGTAAGAAAAGAAAGGAAACAAGAAAAAGACAATCTTCAGGAAATAAATAAAATTTTGTCAGTAGAGCAAAAAAAGTTATTAAATTTAGAAAAAGAAAAGCTTATAAACGAAGAGAAGAAGAAAACTAATCTTCTTTTACTAAAAGAACTGCAGGATTTAAATAAAAAATATAATACAAAGACCCAAGAATTTAAAAATATTTTATCGCAATGGAAGAGAATTCATTGCAGGTCTTTGCAAGTTGTTTCTTTTGATGATTTTGAAAAAATAAAAAAGACTTTAAGTCTAAAAGATAAAGAGTTCTTAACGATTCAACAAAAAAGCTTGAATTTGCAAGAAATACTTTTACAAAAAAAATCTATTTATCAAAAAGAGTTAACTGAATTAGGAAGAAAGCTTGAACAAGAAGTTTATAAAAATAGATTAAGCTTAGAAAAAGAAAAGCTTGGGCAAAAACAAACAGACGAATATATAAATCAAAAAGAAAAAAATATTATTGAAATTGAAAAAAAAATAGCTTTAGCGGAAAAAGAGTTATTTGATTTGAAAACAAAATCAAATGAATATCCCGAATTTATCAAGAATTTTGAAAAAGTTAAAAACCAATTTGAAAAGCGACGAGCTTTTTATCCTGTTTTAGTTCAAAAAGGAAATTGGGTAAAAGCTAAAATTAATGATTTGAGCCAAAAAACAAAAGCGTTACAATGCAATCAAAGTCCATCCTGTCCTTTGTGCCAACAGGTTTTAACTCTTAAACGCAAGCAATTCTTGGTTGGAAAGTTTGATGTTGATGACAAATTCTTTATTCATCAGATGGGTCGAATTTCAGGTTTACTTAAAAAATTAAAGAACATTTTGCTTGATCAGCATGAACAGTTTAAAAAAATGCAAAAACAAGATGATGAATATAAAGCTATTTTAAAAAAGTCAGAAGATTTAATTAAATTAATTAATCAATTCAACTTGGATTTAAAAACAGAAGATAAGGCAATAATTGATCTTAATACAAAAATAAAAGAACATTCTTTAAAATCTAAGATCTTTCAAAACTCTTTAATTGAGAGAGAAAAAGAATTAAAAGATGGTTTAAATAACAGGCAATTAAAAAGCTTAAAGAGTGAAATTGATAAATTTGAGCTTGAACTTAAAGACTTAAAATATGACAAAAATTCTCATTTAAAGATTCAAAAAGAATTGATAGAGATAGAAAAAAAGCTTAATGATTTAAAAGATATTAAGGCTGAAGAATCCAAACAAAATCAAAGGCGATCTGAAATTTCATTTTTGATTCGACATTTAAAAGAAATAAAAAAAACAATAAATATAAGTGAAGATAAAATAAGAGAATTAAAATTTGATAAAAAAATTGAAATTGATTTATCAATCAAAATTAAAGAATTCAAAACTAAAATAAATACTGTTTTGAAAGAAAAAGATCTAAAACTACAAAAACTTGGTCGCCTGGAAAATGAAATTGAAAGAATTATAAAGCTGAAAAGCGAAAATAAAAAAGCGGAAAAAGTGGTTGAAGGTCTTGATGACGAGGTTAAGTATTATTTAGTTTTAGTTAAAGCCTTTGGTAAGGATGGAATTCAGGCTCTTTTAATTGAACAGGCTATTCCTGAAATAGAACAAGAGGCAAATAAAATTTTATCCAGACTCACGGATAATCAATCACAAATATTTTTTGAATCTTTGCGTGATTTAAAAAAGGGCGGGGTTAAAGAAACCTTAGATATTCAGATTGCGGATTCTGTTGGCATGCGACCTTACGAAATGTTTTCCGGTGGAGAAGCGTTTAGAGTTGATTTTGCTCTTCGCATCGCGATATCAAAACTTTTAGCGCGAAGAGCCGGTACCGCTTTGCAGACATTAATTATTGATGAGGGTTTTGGTTCTCAAGATGAAGAAGGATTAAATAGATTAATGGACGCGATTTATGCAATTCGGGATGATTTTGCGAAAATAATTGTTGTTTCTCACCTTCCGGTTTTCAAAGATAATTTTCCTATTCACTTTGTCGTTAACAAAAGTTCTGTTGGTTCTTTAATTACGGTTGAAGAGCGAGGCTGATTTATAATTTGTTTACAGATTAAACATCATATTTTTATAATTTCATTTTAAAGATCATCTTTTTATATTTAAGGAGAGTTGGATGAAGTTAAAAAAATATTTAGTATTTGTTTGTCTTTTTTCAATACAATCTTTTTCATTATTTACAAAAGATTCTGTAAAAAAAGATTATGTAAAACAGGTTATATCCGGAAGAATTGAGGAGGCAAAGAAAACAGGGATTTTAGATTTATCAAAACTGCAATTAAAAAAATTGGATGCGCTCAATGAACTTTTAGGTCGTAACGATAAAAAAATTAAAGAAATTCGTTTGGATTTTAATAAAATAAAAAAAATCAAAAGAGATGATTTAAATAAATTTAGAAATTTACAGCATTTAGATTTATCTAATAACAAAATTAAAGAACTGGATAAAGGATGTTTTTTTAGTTTGAAAAAACTAAAAGTATTAGATTTAAGTAATAATAAAATCAAAAACATTCCATCAAATATCCTTGCTAAACAAAGTCGTCTTGTTAATTTAGATCTTTCTGATAATTCAATCAAAATTTTAAATAAAGAGTGGTTTAGAAACCTTAAAGATTTGGAAAAAGTTAATTTGGCTGATAACAAAATTACTCATATTCCCGCGACATTATTTAAGCGGAATAAAAAACTCAAAGAGATTTATTTAAAGGGAAATAAGGTTGAACGTTTAAAAGCCGGTTTTGGGGGTAAGGATTTTAGATTTATGGTTAAAGATCTAAAAGATGATAGTGACGTTTTAAATATGTGGGGCTAATTAAATATTTTCTTTTTGTTAACAAATATCAACGAGATAATCAAGATTAAAAATAAGGCATGAACTATTAACGATTGTCTTAAATCTGAATTTATCCAAAAAGGAAGACCCGAAATAGGCATAACAATAAATCTTGCCCGTCTTAAAACAACTTTTACAAAAACGAGACCGGCGTGAATTCCCATTCCGGCATAAAGTTTTCCGGTTATTACAAAAATAGTGTTTAACAAAAAACCTAATAAAAAAAGGCCGAGACCAAGGTTCCAGTTTTTAGTTATTAAATTCAATGGATTATACAGATTGTGGGCTAACATGAAAATCAAAGATGCTATAAAAATACTTGTTATTTTACTAAATTTTTGCGCTATGTATTGATAAGATATGCCTCGAAAAATTGTTTCTTCTGTCCAGGCAAGCATGAAAACAACAAAAAAACCCCATATCAATTTCAAAATTAACTGAATGTTAAACACACCCCAATTTGGATTGTAATACGCATAGCCTAAATTATAAAAAAGGGCTAAAAGAAGGGCATGCAAAATAAAAAATATAGAAAAATAAAAGAAAAAAGTTTTAATCCAGGTTGTTTTTTTTAAAAAAAACAATGAAGTGTTTAAGCATTTTTCTAAAAATGGTAACGGTTGAATAATCAAAAAAAGTATAAGTTGAAAAATTACCATTGATACAAATGCGACTTTTCCAATTCCTCTGCTTGCCATCAAATTAAATGACGGATTTAGACTCAGAGCGATTGGTTGCAAAATTATAAATGTGGCAAAAATAGAAAGGACCGATAATAACATCGGTCCCAAAGTTTTATAAGCTTGATGTATTACTCTCATTAAAATTTTCGAAAGTTAGAAATTATAGAGAGCGAACTTCTTCTTTAAGATGTTTGCCTGGTTTGAATCTTGGAACATTGACTGCCGGAAGGCTGATTCTTTCTTTTGTTGCCGGATTGATTCCGATGCGCGCTGGACGTTTTGAAATCCAATATGTTCCAAAGCCTGTCAAAGAAACCTTTTCACCTTTTCTCAATGTTCTTTCAATGATCTTTGTGAATGAAGCTAAAACTTTAGCTACGTCTTTTTTGCTGAAGTTTGTTTCTTCGCTTAAGGAATTTATCAATTCACTCTTGTTCATAACTATCTCCTTTAAAAAATAAAATTATGGTTGCTTTCACAAAAACATCCTTTGGAAATGTAGATTTTGTTTCATCTTTTGTCAAGGAAAAAAAGAAAAACAAGGCATAAAAAAAAATTGATTTATTAATAAAATTATTGTTGAAAAATAATTATATGTTTATTTTAAGGCCTTTTCCACTTTTTGTTTCTGAAAGAAACTTTTGTTGGTTAGTTTTGTGTTGTTAAAATTTAAAAAAAAATTTACTGTAGATTAAAGGCTTTTTAGTTTTGAGCCAATTTTTATTGAAGGAAAGATTTATGTTTATTGATACTCATTGCCATCTCAACATGATGGTTAAAAAAGATTTTGATACACCATTAGTTGAGCGACACTTTGAACAAATTGCTCAAATTTTACAAAATGCCAAAAAAGCGGGTGTTGAATATGTGATAAATATTGGGACAAGTTGGCAGGAAAGTCTAAATTCCATAAAAATCGCGAAAAAATTTAATAATGTTTTTGCTGTTACCGGAATTCATCCTTGTGATTGTTCTGATGTTTGGTTAAATGACGCAAAAAAAATTGAACAATGGGTTATTGATAAGCAGGAAAATAAAATTGTAGGAATTGGTGAAACAGGTTTGGATTTTTTTCATAAGCCGTTTTTTAAACAAAGGCAAGTTGACGCTTTTAAGTTTCATATTGAGCTTGCGTTACAAAATGATTTGCCGGTTGTTATTCACATGCGTGACGCGACAGATGAAACTTTAAAAGTTGTTGTTGAATACAAAAAAGATTTAAAAGGTGTTTTTCATTGTTTTTCTTCAACAAAAGATATTGCGGAGCAAATAACTTCGTGGGGTTTTTATATTGGAATTGGTGGATATGTAACTTATCCCAAAAATGAAAGTTTGCGTGAAGTTGTAAAGGCTATTTCAACGGAGTTTATTCTTCTAGAAACAGATGCTCCTTTTTTACCCCCTCAGCAGTTTAGGGGTAAACAAAATAGTCCGGAGTATATTCCATTGTTTGCGGACTTGGTTGCGAAGTTAAAAAATGTATCTTTGGATGAATTGGCAGAGATTACCACAGATAACGCAAAAAAATTGTTTGCTTTAAAATTTAAATAACAAAAGGGCCTACAATTACGTAATTGTAGACCCTTTTGTTATAGCGAATTTTATTTATTGATTTGTTTTTTTAAATTATGCCGGTTTATGGAAATCTAAATGAATTACGGAAATGTAAAGCGGAATAAGCTCTTTTAATTTCTCTACGTCTGCTTTTGACATTATTTTTTTGTTACGGATTAAAAGAGTCCATTCTTGAAAGAGTTTTTTTGAAGTATCCCGTTTTAGTTGTTTCCGTATTTCTTCGATTGTTTTTTTGGGTTGTTTGTTGTTATTTCTCAAACAATATAAAAATCCAACAAGCCCTACTGCAGATGTTGCCATTACAAGGTAACGATTATCACTTATTAGGTTGATAGAATTAGTGTGACAATATAAATAATAGGCTAATCCAGATAATCCAGTGGCAGTTAGGATATTTCTTTTCCAGTTATTCTTTTTTTGAGTTTCTGGATTCACATTTTGATTTTTTACAGGTTGATCATTTTTTAGTTGATTATCTACCGGTTCTGGTTTTTCATCTTGATCCTTTACTGGTTCAGGATCCATTTCAGGATCCATATTTTGATTTTCTGGCTCTTCACCTTGATCTTCGGGGTTCACAATTTGATTTTCTTGGTTCATAATTGGAGCTTCTGGGCTTACATTCGGATCATCTACTTGTTCTGGATTTACATTTTGATTTGGCTGGGGATTCACCGAAAATAACGTTGACTGTGAATTAGCAAAAATATTGATTGCTAAAATTAAAGATAAAACTTTAAGCGCTTTTTTCATAATAACCTCCAAGTTATTAAAGTTCTGTGATATTAAGACATACACAATTTAGTTGAGTGTATATTTAAGTTAACAAGGAGGTCTTATTTAGCAAAAGGTCAAATGACTAGAATCTTCGTTTTAGTACCTTTTTGCGGAAAAAACGCCAAAAACCATAATCTAAGACGATATGTGAAATCCAGCCTGCAATGAAGAAAAAACACGCGATTACGGCGTGATTCATATTGTAAATGGAATGTGTTTGAACCAGAATTAAAACAGAGATTGAAATTAGCAACAAGAACCAGAATTTATGAAAAATCCCCCTGTGGTGTACAAGGAGTGGAAGGAGGGATATTGGCGCCAAAATTGATAAAGTTAGCCATTCTTTTGAGCTAATTAAATAAATGATTATGACAAGAATAAAGAAATAGAAATATCTTTGGATTTTGCTTTTTGTATCAATATCCGGA
>JAUWHS010000079.1 GCA_030605785.1 bacterium | reverse complement strand
GCGCAATATCCATTTGCACCATTACATTTTGCAAAATGCTTAAAAAATCTTGGACAAATCGATTTGGCAAAGCAAGAATTAATACAAACTGTTCGAACAACAAAGAATAATCAAATAAAACAAATTGGAATTAATGAATTGAAAACATTTGATTCAGTTAAAACGATATAGAAAAAGGGATGCTCTCGCATCCCTCAAGTTTTATTATCTCATATTTCTAGGTCTGAAATATCTAAATCTACCGCCAACACCAGGATTATTTCTTCTACAGCCCGGGCACTCTCTTGGTAGCGGATAACCATACCCATCTCTTCTGTTATTTACAGAGTCTTCCAAACAATGTTCACATAAAACAAGATTGCAACAATTTGGCATAACAACGTTTTCACCAACATTAAAATCTTTCGCACAAATAGGACAGTCCGTTATTCCATCACCTTCATTAACTGCTCGTTCAAATTCTTCTTGGTTCCTATTATTAATAAAATGCAAGGCTTGATTCACTCGATTGTTTTGTTCATTTTCTGGTTCTCGAAATCCTAGTTCTAATTGTCGTCGTCGTTCTGCTTCTTCCCTTCCTGCTTGTACTAGTACTTGTACTCGCTCACGCATTACAAAAACAGCACCCTGCAAAGGAGTCTTTAAAAAACTCAATATCGCCAATACAATAGAAATCTTGGCCTCCCAAGAACCTGATTCACTCAACAAAAAATATCTTAATCCTTTGAAAAATAAACCCGGATTACGAAACAAAAATCTTGCGTCATTACCAATTCGAGATAATTCACAAGAATTTCCTGTTTCACAAACTGCTAAAAAGACACAAACAAAAATTTTAATTTTAAATGCTAAACCTTTTGATTTCTTTCCATCTTTATTTGACGAATCAGCAACAATGTTTTCACTATCAAAATTGTCTTGCAAATCTTCTACCGAAAAATCATCATCTTCCAATAACTCTTCGACTTCCTGTTCCGTTAAATTAAAATCGTTCATTAATTGTTCAAGATTTATAGATTCTTTTAATTTTGACTTACTATTTCTTTTATGCGTATTAATGTCCTCTTTTGAATCCTTTACTGAAAAATCATCATCTTCCAATAACTCTGCAACTTCTTGTTCCGTTAAATTAAAATCATTCATTAATTGTTCAAGATTATTATTTTTGTTTATTTTTCTCTTTCTTAATTTTTCTCTAGTATTGGCTTTTTCCTTATCATTGTTTTCTTTTTTACTAACATCTTGTTTTTCTTTTTTGTCATTAAAATATTTTTTCAAATATTTTATGGCTCTAAGCGTTTCAAAACTAAGCCAAGCATTGTCTAGATAACCGGTGTCTTGCCAGTAAGCTTTGTGATAAGAGGCTTCATGTACTATTTGAACAACAGCTTCAATTAATTTTAATTTCGTCTCTAATTTTTCATTTGATTTTGCATGCGCGAATAAAACCGCTAATGCTGCGGGAAGTTTTGCAACGGAAGTTGCCTGATAAGTAAATTTTGAAACATCACCAACCGGCTTTAGAATACTAAAATTTAATCCAAGAAAGATAAGTAGTGATAAAAATCTTTTAAAATAAATATTCACATAAATCTCTTTAATAATTTTATGTTAAAACAAACTGTTTAACAGTAAGCATTATACTGGAAAAGACGTGGATCCTGAAATAAATTCAGGATGACAAAAGTGGATAAATTCTATATTTATTTTTCAGATTTACAAACTTCTTTTAATCTCTCATTAGCGTTAATTATTTTTTGAGACATTTCTTTTGCCTGTTCTTCATTATCAATGTTTTTATCCGGATGCCATTGCCTTAACAATTCTTTATATCTATCTTTTAATTCTTTTTCTGTAAAATCTCCGGAAAACCCAAACAATTCTCTTGCTTCAAGTTCGCTAACCGGATTCTGATCTACACTAGAAACGGAATTATTATCTTCTTTTTGTGAAACAAAATCTTGTTCTTCTTCTGTATTTTCTTTTTTTGAATTTTCTTCTAGGCAAGGCACCATAAGAATATAAGAACGTTGTTCATAAAATTCTTCTAATTCTTTTTCTAATTGAAAAAGTTTTAATTGCGTAAGAAGATCATCTAATTTTTTTTCACAACCTCCTATAGCACCAGCAACAAATGGCTCCACCACATATTCTGTATATGAATAAGTAAACGGTTTCAAAACACCAAAGCTTAAAAAAAAGACAATCAATGATAAAAGTTTCTTAGAAAAAACATTCATAAAAGCCCCCTCGAGTGGAAATAAAATATTTAACATGCAACAGATTATATATAAATAACGTTATATTTCAAATTATTCCTCTAAAAATAAGGCTTTATTAACACAAAGACATTATTTGGTATAATTATTTTTGACTAAACAAGACCATTATATGTAAAAATAAATTTAAAATATTGGAAAAATAAAGATGGATAAAAAATACGATCATATAAAATTCGAACAAGAAGCCAGACAAATCTGGGAAGAAAATAAAACTTATCTTTTTGATCCCGCTTCGCCAAGGCTTCCCGCTTCGCCTAAGCTTCGCAGGACAGGTCGCCGGACAGGTTCCAATTCTAAAAAAGAAATTTATAGTATTGACACACCTCCTCCAACCGTTTCAGGAAGCCTTCACATCGGACACGTTTTTTCCTACATCCATACAGACCTTATTGCCAGATATAAAAGAATGTCCGGCCTTAATGTTTTTTATCCAATGGGTTTTGATGATAACGGTCTTCCAACAGAACGGTTTGTTGAGAAGAAAAATAAAACAAAAGCAACTTTAATGAAACGGTCTGAATTTATTGATCTTTGTTTAAAAGAATCTAAAGAGGTTGAAAAAACATTTGAAAAGTTGTGGAAAAATTTAGCGCTTTCAATTGATTGGACAAAAACTTATACAACAATTTCTAAAAAAGCGCGCAGAATTTCACAATATTCATTTATTGAACTTTATAAAAAAAATCTTGCATATAAAAAAGAGGAAGCTTCTTTGTATTGCACAACTTGTCAAACTTCAGTCGCGCAAGCGGAAATAGATAACCGCGAAGTAAAGTCCAAATTCAGCGACATTGAATTTAAAACCGAACCCACTCAATGGGAAGATGGAGAACAATTAATAATTTCAACAACAAGACCTGAGCTTATTCCTGCATGTGTCGCTGTTTTTTATAATCCAAAAGATAAACGATACAAAATTTTAAAAGGCAAAAATGCCGTTACACCAATATTTAATAAAAAAGTTCCAATCCTTCCTGATGATAAAGTAGATATGGAAAAAGGAACAGGTCTGGTTATGTGTTGTACTTTTGGTGATCAAACAGATATTTATTGGCAAAAAAAACACAAGTTACCTTTCGTTCAAGTTGTTGGACTTGACGGGAAATGGACGGAACTTGCAGGTCCACTGCAAGGTTTACGCGCGCAAGAAGCGCGAAAAAAAATGATAGAACTATTAAAAGAAGATGGAACGCTTTTAGATCAAAAAGATATAACACATACTGTTAATACACACGAAAGATGTAAACAAGAAATTGAATATCAAATTCTTTCTCAATGGTTCATAAAAATTCTTGATCACAAAGATAAATTTCTGCAACAAGCTGAAAAAATAAATTGGTACCCAAACTTTATGAAATCACGATACATTGACTGGGTAAAAAATTTAAGTTGGGATTGGTGTATCTCTCGGCAACGATTTTATGGAATCCCTTTTCCAATTTGGTATTGTAACGAATGCAACGAAATTATCGTAGCGGATGAAAAAGATTTACCAATTGATCCACAAGAAGAAAAATATCCCGGTAAAAAATGTCCAAAATGTAACAGCGAAGACTTAAAACCGGATACAGATGTTATGGACACCTGGAATACTTCATCGCTTACACCTCAAATTAATATTAATTGGCCAATAAATGATCAAGGTATAAAAATACCAATGGGCTTAAGACCTCAAGCGCATGATATAATTCGAACTTGGGCCCTTTATACAATTATAAAAGCTTATTTTCATGAAAAAGAAATTCCCTGGAATGATATTGTAATATCCGGTCACGTTTTAGCAGGAAAAGAAAAAATTTCTAAATCAAAAGGCGGCGCAAAACTAACACCGGAATTTTTACTACAAACTTATCCGGCGGATGTAATTCGTTATTGGTCCGCAAACGGTAAACTTGGAACCGACACCGCATTTAGTGAAAATCAATTAAAAATAGGCCAAAAATTAATTACTAAAATTTGGAACGCGTTTAGATTTTGTTCCGATCACATAAGTGAATACGAAAAACAAAAACCTCAAAATCTGGATGATTTAAGCAAATGGCTTTTGCATAAATTTAGTAATACTTTTGTAACTTACAAAAAATATTTCGATAAATACGAATATACACATGCGCTAGAAACAATTGAAAAGTTTTTCTGGCATAATTTCTGTGATAATTATTTAGAATTAATTAAAGATCAAATTTTTAATCCGGATAAATATTCCTCTGAACAAATTAAAAATACAAAACACACTCTTTATGAAGTCGGTTTTGGAATTCTACAATTATTCGCGCCATTTCTACCACACATAACAGAAACTCTTTATCAACGTTTATTTAAAAATAATGAGACTGAAAACTCGATTCACACAACAATTTTTAATCAAGAACGTTTTAATTATGACTTTAAAAATGATGCTGAATTTATGGATAAAGTTATAGAAATAGTTTCTACAGTCAGAAAACTGAAAAGTGAAAAACAAATATCGTTGAAAACAGAAATCGAACAGTTAAATTTTTATTCTGAAAAGAAAGAACTTTTAAATAAATTTAAAAAACAAGAAAACCTGTTGCGTGGAATTACGCATGCAAAAGAAATTGGATATAAACTTGGAACAACAATAATTGTTGGAACCATTAATAAATCAACAATAGAACAAAAAGATGGTAACTGGTTTATTCAGATAAAAGTGTAAACTTTTCCCCAAGCTCTTGAATACGATTTTTTACGTATTCAATTCTTTTATTTTGAGTTGGCGAAGGCCAAAAGTTTTCTCTAAGAAATTTAGCAATGCTCGGTTTTTCTTTTAGGGAACCAATCTGTTGTAAATAATATTTAAGTGTTTCTTTTTTTAATTTTTTAGCTCCTTCAGGATCCTTTTCCTGAATTTCACTCCTAATTCTGTCTATAACCGAACAATATTGCATTTTACTTTCTTCCGGCGAAAATGGCGTTATAAATTCAAGATACTGTTTTGGATCATCCAATAATTCTAAAATATCCATATCAACATTCTTTAAATATTTTTTAATCCATTTTGAAAAAAAATAAAATTCGGCTAAATAAATTATACCAAAAATTAATGCAACCATTTTGGGATTATCTGTTAGAGCAACGGGATAAGTTCCTATCATTGAGCAACATAAAAAGTTCCTCTTTTTGGTAAAGTAGTTGACTGAAAGATGGTCAAAATACTTAACCGCCAAGAGGAAAGAGCTCTATGGGAAATATTACTATGAGTAAGAAAGAAATCAACCAAATAGGTGTTTTTGAGAAACTAATGCAAAAAGAGATAAGCCAAGAAGCCGCAGCAAAAATCTTGGGCATAACTTCTCGACAGGTTAGAAAGAAATTAAGAAAATATCGAAAAGATGGCGCTCAAAGCCTTGCCCATGGAAACCGTGGCCGCCCTAATCAAAGAAAGTGGCCTGAGGAAGAAAAGCAGTTTGTGATAAATTTACTTTCCACCGAATGGAAAGGATTTGGTCCAACTTTTACATCGGAGCTACTCGAAGAAAAACATGGGATAAAAATAAGCAAAGAAACAATAAGAATAGAAATGAATAGGCAAGGCCTACGAAAGGCAAAAAAACGAAAAGTTAAACACAGGTGCCAACGTGACAGAAAGCCTTACGAAGGACAAATGGTACAACTTGATGGATCGCCACATCTCTGGATTGAGCTCGGTGGGGTTAAACACACATTGCTTGTTTTTATAGATGATGCCACAAGTAAAATACTGTGGCTAGAACTTGCCAAAAGCGAGTCAACTGAAAGCTTAATGAAAGCATCAAGAAGTTATTTCGAAGCTCACGGAAGACCGAATAGTTTTTATGTTGACCGTGGTTCTGTGTTTAGTGTTAATCTAAACAATGAAGAAAAAACAAAATTTACTCAATTTGAACGAGCAATGAAAGAACTGGAAATTGAAATGATTCATGCAAGTAGCCCGCAAGCAAAAGGTCGCGTCGAACGTGCTAATAAAACATTACAAGATCGACTTACAAAAGAATTAAAGATTAATGGAATCAAAACAATTGAAACAGCAAACGAATATATGCAAAATATTTATATACAGCGTCACAACGCCAAATTTGCAGTAAAGCCTTACAAGAAAGAAAATGTTCATAAAACAATTGATGGATACAAATTGGACGAAATTCTTTGCTTGAAAAATGAACGGATATTACAAAATAATTTTGTAATATCATACAACAAACGTTTGTTTCAGCTAGAAAAAGAACAAAAAGCCATCTTGTTTCCAAAAAACCGAATAGTTATTACAGAACAGCTTAATAGTAAAATTATATTATCAATAAGAAAAATAAAATTAAATTTCCATGAAGTTTTTGAGCGGCCAAAAATAATCGAAGAGAAAAGAAAAAAAACTACTTTCCCTTTATGGAAGCCAGGACCAAATCATCCCTGGAAAAAGTTTCAAATTGTAAACAATCGCACAACCATTTAACCTTTTAAAAGGAACCGATGATATTAGTAAAACCGGAACTTATTACTTTGCTAAAACAGGAACTTTTCACTTTGCTTTGACA
>JAUWHS010000133.1 GCA_030605785.1 bacterium | reverse complement strand
GGCAAAACGACATCCATTCCCAATTCTTGTTGGCAACGAATCTTTAAACATTCACCTAGTTTTTCAATTTGTGATCCCGCGTCGTTGATATAGAATTCTTTTATCGATCCATCATAACCCAAAAACTTTAAAACATTTGATAGAACATCACCTATGATCGCATTTCGACCATGTCCCAAATGAAGAGGGCCGGTTGGATTCGCGCTTACAAATTCAACCAGGTATTTTTTTTCCGTTTCCTTCTGGCTTAACTTATAAAAATCATCTTTTAAGCTGAAAAGTTCACCTGTTACTTTAAGCCAGGTCTCACGCTTGAGAAAAATATTTAAAAAACCGGGATTCGCAATTTCTATTTTTTCTATAAGATCGGAAAATTTCTTTATAAGAATTTCTTTTATTTGCCCCGCAAGATCTCGAGGGGCAATTTTAAGATCTTTGGATAAAATCAAAGCCGCGTTACAACTTAAATCCCCAAAACCTTCTTTTTCCGTATTTAAATTTATGACAATGTTTTTACGTCGATTTTCTTCTAACTTAAAATGAGTTGTTATTGTGATTAAAATATCACTTTTTAAATTAGAAATAATGTTCATCTGGTTCTCCGGCAACTTTAGAATATAAAACAGGTAAAAACACTCTGCCAATCAGAGTAATAATTCTATCAGGTTTAAAGATATTTGAAAGAAGAATTGTTACACCATCGTTCTATTTAGATTTGACAACTATAAAATAACTTCTAAACTTCCCTATCAAAAGCGTTAAAATTTTGACAAAATGTTCAGATTTTTTCAATTTAACTAAGAAAAGGAACTGCGTGTTTTACCGTATAATTATTTTGTTGTTTTTGTTATTAGAAAGTTCATGTTTTGCCGCCAAGAATAAGTCACAATTAGAAAAAATAAAAGCAGTTCGAAGGTATGTCATGGAAATGAAATTAAAAAAGGATTCTTTTTGCCGCTCTCGCGGCGGTAATTCAGAAGTTTTTGAAATTATATGCGCTTGTTGTAATGAGAAAGTTATGTATTACCAAAAGGATGGGTTCGGACGGTTGCTGCGTTGCTACTTAGACCGAATTATATATCCCTATTATTTGGAAGGCTTGGCGTACAATCCCGCAATACAAACAAAAAAAGATATGCCTCTCTTAGAGTGCTGTAACTGTCATAACATTATCGGTACACCAATGTTCTATAAGTTGGAAAAGCGTTTGGCCTTCAGAATGAATTACGGCACATTTTACACGAATAAAATCAAAGAGAAGGATTGTCGATGACAAAATTGTTTGAGTTTAAAACCGATTGCTATCAAGAAAAACGCGGTGGCTATTCTTCTTTACTAGAAATTTATTGCAAAGTTTGCTCCTCTTTTTTATTTTTTTACCAAAAGGACGGAGAAGGAGACTTGTTTCGCTGCTATTTAAACCGTATTTTATCTCCGGAAATTTATGCCTCTTTACAAGATTCCGAGAATATTAAAAATATAGATGATATGACACAACTCATTTGCCAAAATTGCAAAGAAGTAATCGGCGAACCAATGCGACACGGTGATAATCGTTTGGCATTTTGCATGCATCAAGAATGCTTTATACTAAAAACCAATAAAAATAAAGGAACATATGAATAGAATGCATTTAACCATCCTGATCTCTCTAATGATCTTTACTACGGCTATTACTAAAAATAATACTCAACTTTTTGATGTGAAATCTATTTCAACAAAATATAATCACTCAAAAGAAAAAGTAGCAAAATCCCTTAAATTCGCGCAAGAATCCATGCAACCCAAAATGAAAACTGTTAAGATTGTTGTTAACAGCAACAATTTTCTATGCCAAGTTACTCGCCGAGGAGTCGGTATTTTAGAAACTGCGCATGGTAAATTTTATATGTTTGATTTTGAGGTTAATGATTCTTGGAAGCATTACTCGGTATTGGTGAAAGCCTCATTGAACAGTGACTTTATACCACAATTTAAAAATACCGATAATGTGACATTACGCATTGATTCCGGCTGCTTGACTGGACAATTGTTTGGTGATCAAACCTGTGATTGTAAAGAGCAACTTGAGCAGTCGATGAAAGATATTAATCAAATTGGCGAGGGATTAATTATTTGTATTCCCTCACAAGACGGACGTGGAATGGGACTCCCCTTTAAGCTTGGCACCTTATCATTGCAGCATCAACTAGGAATTAACACTGTTGAATCAGCCAACCTCCTGGCTGAAAGCTCCATCATTGATACAAGAACTTACACCGGAGCTATTGGAGTATTAAAATTTCTTGGTATCACGGAAAAAACAAAAATTTGTTTTACAACAAACAACCCGAAAAAAATCGAACCTTTTATTGAAAATGGTTACATTATTGAGAAAACTATTCCGATTATTATTGAACCCAATGAATACACAAAAAACCACCTTGAAGCAAAGAAAAAATATTTAGGACATGATCTATGAAAAAAAATATATGTTTTGTAGTGTCCTGTTTGATTTCCGTTTGCAGTGGATTAACTCATCCTATAATTGAAATGCTTGATCAACGAATAAAATTTCATGATACAATCACTTGCTGCGGCCTTGATCCAGACCCCACTAAAATGCCACAAGAACTTACAAAACAAAAGTGCGACGTTGAAAAAAAAGTCTTTGAGTTCTTAAAAGAAGTTGTTAAAAATACAGCAGAAAATGTTTGCGCATATAAAATTCAAAAAGCATTTTTTGATCAATTTACGAATGGGGCGCAACTATTATGTGATATTATTAAGTACATTCATACCTACCATAAAGACATCCCTGTTTTCTTAGATTGTAAGATAGGAGACACGGAAAATACGATGGAAACGTATTTGCGTACCATATTTGAGAAATATGATTTTGATGGTGTTGTTGTTAACCCCTACATGGGTGATGATGTATTTGACGCACTTGCAAAATATCCACAAAAGGTTGGAATTGTGCTTGTCCAAACCAGCAATCCCGGTGCCAGCATTATACAAAATGCGGTTCTTTCCGATGGTAGAACAGTATGGCGCATGATGTTAGATTTAGTTATTTCTCGCTGGAACAAGCATAATAATTTGATACCTGTTCTTTCAAGTTCTGTCGATATTGAGAACATTGATAAAATACGTGAAATCATTCCAGAAAACATGCCTGTACTGTTTGCAGGTGTAGGCGCGCAAGGAGGCAACCCTGTTGGTCTTAAGCGATTATTAAATAAAAATAATCGCGGCGTTTTTGTCAACTCATCACGCAATCTTTTGTACCCCTACACTACGAAGCAAACGGATTGGCGTACCTGTATTAAACAAGCAACCATTCGGCTGAAAAATCAACTCAACAAGTATAGAACTGAAGCTTCCCAACAAAAATTTTTACTTTTATTGGGAGTCTCAGGAGCTGGCAAATCTACGATTATTCAACAATTAAAAAAACTCGATAGTCGCATTGTTTATATAACTCCGTATACAACAAGAGCCTTACGTCCACAAGAAAGCGACAAAATTTCAATCTCTACGCAAGAAATGGAACAACTTGAACAACAAGGACAATTGCTTGCAATCAACAGACTTTATGGCATTGTTTATGGTACACCATTGGAACCAATTGAAACTGCGCTGCGCAATGGACAAATTCCGGTGCTGGATTGGCCAATAAGTAAACTTGAGATTATTCAAAAAAAATTTGGGAAAAATCTTTTTTGCGTTTATATAGCACCGCCTAACTTAAAAGTTCTTCAAGCCCGTCTTACTGCTGATGGACGGGACAAAAACGGAAGGCGCTTTTTGCAAGCACAAGAGGAATTGGATTTACTAGAACAAGGAGTCTTCGCTAATCATATTGATATGCAAATTATCAACCAAGAAGGTAAGGTAAAGTTTTATGCACAAGAAATTTTAAAGATATTTGAAAGCCCGTCTTCGCCCGTATACCTCGCTTAAAGTTTTCTCCTGCGCTGAAGCTTCGGAGCACCCTGCAAAGTTTTACACGAAGCATGGGAAGCTTTAGCGAAAGAGGTCATAAAACTTCGACAAGATAAAAAACATTACAATCAGAAATCTTATTTATTTGTTTTAATTGATATGGTTTCTTTTTCACTCTTCTTTGAATTACTAGATTCACCTTTAAAATCTTCTCTTAATAAAATATCCTGCAAATC
>JAUWHS010000004.1 GCA_030605785.1 bacterium | reverse complement strand
TTGTTTAAACAAACACCCCAAAAATCTAAGTGCCCCGGATTATAAGGATTTTTAGGAAATGGCATACCCCCTCTTAAAATAGAATTTAAGTTAGCCTTAATATTGTTTGTTAAATAATCCTTATAAAAAGCTAATGTTTTTTTCTCTGTATTCATTTGTAAATCATGATTTATAGTGATCTGAATTTGTGTTATCCGAGGAATCTTTTTTTTATGAGTTTTTGTGTTAATTTTCCTTTTGCTTTTCCCCCTTGTTGAAGCAATATCACTTATTTGAACTAGATCGTTTTCAGAATAAAAATTATAGATTTTTTTAAAGAATGGATATAAACAGAAACTTTCAGTTTCTTGTTGAATTGGTGTTGCGAATAATACTAATTTATCAATATGTAAATTTTTAGATGTATCGTTAGATAAAAATTTGGTGTTTTTATCTGAACTTTCTTTGATTCTTTTTTTTAGTTCTATAAGTGTTTTTTTCTCATTTTTGTCGGAAGATTCTATTTTTTGTGATTGCTCCGTTAATATTCTATGTATTCCCGCTAAATTTAAGCAGATATTTCCTCCGTGACTAAAGCAAATTAATTGTATTTTTGGATTAATTGATTTTTTTTTATAGAATTCAATTTCACGACACAAAGCATTATATAGTTTAACAGATTCAAGTTGTCGTTTTTTTAGGTTTAGATCACCATCCCATCCAAAAGCGTATAGTGAATTGTTTTCATTTGATTTAGTTTGTTGCGCTACTTTTTGATATGTTTCAATGATGGATGAAGAGATAGCGTCTTTAGCAAAGCATTTTTCTACTTTGTTTAAGCCTTGTGTTGGTATAAACTGTCTTCTGAAAAGTATTTTATGTCTTAATAACTGTTGCGCTATTTTGTATAGTTTTTCTTCTTTATGTTTTTTTAATATTTCTGAAAGAGGTTGTAATAGTAAACTTGGGCCGTAAGTGCCATGAACAAAAACGGTTATCCAATGTTCTTTTGCCTTCATGCTTTTCCTTTTAACGATTTTTAATTTTCAAAAATAATGCTGTTATTGGATTGCAGCTCAAAACTCTTAATGTAATTAACGGGATAGATAGATAAAGAGGTTTCTGTTTTAAAGTTACTCTTGCGTATTCAGAACATCTTACGTGATAAATGCATACACCTATATTTTTCATGCCTAAAGAAAGTCTGATTGTTCTATAAAGCGCCGCGAAGAAAAGAAGGAAAAAATTTTTGATTTTAAGTTTAATTTTTTTCAAAACTTTTGACCAAAAATTCTTTGAGCTGTTCGAATGTTAAATTTAGGGCTTGTTTATAAGTGATTAAAATAGAAATTACAGGCTTTTCAAATAATTTTTCTTCATAAAAAATAGATTTAATTTGTCTGCGAAGTTTGTTTCTTTTATGCGCTTTCCCAACTCTTCTTGAAGTAATTACTAGAATTTTACCTTGATTTAATTCTATTTGTTTTGCAAAAATATTGGATAATTCGTCAGATTTTATTTTTTTTAGATTTTCCAGCGAGACTTGTAATAATTTTAGGCCGTCTGTTTGATTTTTAATTTTAGAATATTTAAAAGTTACAGAAATTTCTTTTTGATTAAATTTAAAACAATCTCGAAACATTGGATTTCAACTAGAAATGTTAAATTATTAAATTAATAAAAAATAAGGCCGAAATATTCGGCCTTAAATAATTTATCTTGTTGGGAATTCATCGCTAACGCTTAGTTGTTTACGGCCTTTTGCTCGTCTCGCGTTAATGATTTTACGGCCATCTTTGGTTTTCATTCTTTTTCTAAAGCCGTGTTTTCTTCTTCTTTTAAGATTACTTGGTCTATATGTTTCTGACATTTTGCTTCCTGTAATTTATCAAATTTGTACCATTATTGCTTTTAATTCATTGGAAAGGTCTTATTTTAATGTATAAATTCCAATAGCGCAAGTAGAATTGCAGGTATTTTTATTTTGTAAGGGTATAAATTATATAATTCAGGGTTTTTTCGCGGCAAGCAATTTGGTTTAAGGTGCCCATATTTATTGGGTAACTGCTTTTTTCTAATTGTTCATAGGGTGATTTAAAGTGAATAAATTCTCGTAATCTATTATGGCTTAATAGATGTATATAATTTTGGATGTCTTTGTCGTCTGCGTAAATATTTTCATCTAGCGCAATCCGGTCGATTAATATTTCTTCCTTTAATTGTTGTTCGGCTAGTAAAGCAATTTGCTTAGGAAATTCTTTTTGCGCTCTGTAAACTTGATAATCAGGTTTTTTTATCAAACTTAGTAGAATATCTTCTTGTCTGCGTATTGAAATGTGAGCGGGAACTTCAAATCTATGCTTTGACAAAAGGAGGTGGAACAATTCTTCAATTATTGAATATCTTTGGGATAAGTCATCCTTAAATGAAAAGGCTTCGATTAATTTTGTATGAACCTCTTGTTTGCTTTTTAATTTAAACGCGGCCTTAAATAAATCGATAGAAAAAGTTTTTCCTTTTGTGATTTCTTTTATTTTAATTAAAAATTTATAGTTATTAGTTTGTCCATCTAAAAGTGTTTCTTGTTCTATTGGCATGTTTATTGTGATAAATGTATCGTTAGCATATTTTCCAATAAATGATTCTTGAAATTCATTCATTAAATGTTGAAGACCTATTTTTACGCAAAAACTATTTTTTTGATCTTGCCATATTGGATTTTCTGTTTTATCCAATAGGGTCGCGTCAAATATTACCCAGTCACTTTCTTCTACATAATTATTCTTTTGTTTTTTTGTTGAAACCGATTCTTGTTTTATAAAGTTTTCAACTTGCTTATCGAGGTCTTTATATTTTTTTCTCTTTGGTGGTCTGAAAATAAAATTTTTCCATTCTTTTAGGGGTATTGGATCTGCGATTGAAATATCAAATAAGAATTTTAAATTGAATTGATCGTCGTTTATTATTTTTGTAAGTCGTGGATAATTTGTTATTGATATGCTTAAGTCTCTTAATTTATAAATTAAAAAATCTAAAACCAAATATTTTAATAAGAAAACTTTTAATTTATTAATTATTTCAGTTTTATGCCTAGTTTCAATATATTTCGATGGGATATTATCTGTGTTGAACCCATGTGGAGCTGTTTGTTGTTTATATAGCTCTACTGTTTCTTTATGTGCTGCTTTTGAAATATTAGAATCAACTTGTATTGTGATTTGTAATAAATGAGATGAAAGATTTTTTTTATCAAAAGAGAGGCCATTAAAATTAGAATTTGTCAGCTTTCTGTATGATTTATTTTTGGCGAAACTTGTTTTTTTTGTTTTTTCATTTGATACCAAATTAATCATAAACTTTCTCCCTTTTTCAAAAAATAAATTTCTTAATTGTATCTAAAAAAGTAACTCAAAAGTCTATGTATTAAAAATTAATAAAAAAAAAGAGTGAAAGTTTGGTGAATATTGAAAAAAATTTATAGAAAAATTTTAGAATGATTTTAAAAAATTATGGTGCAAGGAGGGGGAGTTGAACCCCCACTCCCTTTCGGGAACTGGCTTCTAAGGCCAGCGCGTCTACCAGTTCCGCCATCCTTGCATTATCAATCTGCGCATTAAGCGCGGGATATTTCGCTAGTAAACTATATTTATTGTCAAAACCCTTTAAAAAATCCGTCTATGCCAAAAAGGCTTCGCCGGACAGGCTGGCTGTGCCAGGCGTAGCTCGTAGAGCGAAGCCTGGTGGGTCGCCGGGGACTCGAACCCCGAACCTGCAGATTAAGAGTCTGTTGCTCTACCAATTGAGCTAGCAACCCAAATGTAAAAGATCAGTGAAATTTAGTATAAACGAATTTTTTATTAATTAAATAATTTTTCCATTATCTAGGTGTGTAATAACCTCCGGGTATGCCTTTTTTTGATAAAACGACTTGCCAAAGTTGGTTGTGACGCGCTCTAAAAGATCCGGCGCAAGATAATAAATAATAGTTCCACATTCGATAAAAGTGGTCATTATATTTTGATTTTATGGTGTGATTGTGTTTGTTGAAATTGTTATACCAGGACATTAGTGTTTTATCATAATCAGAGCCAAAATTGTGCCAATCTTCCATAACAAATAATTTTTCAATTGCTGTGCCAATCTGAGCAATTGATGGTAATTGGCTATTAGGAAAAATATATTTACTTATCCATTTATCGGTGTTTATGCTTGATTTATTTGATCCAATTGTATGTAAAAGAAAAATTCCTCCTTTTTTTAATGCTTGATAGGCGATTTTCATTAATTTTTGATAATTTTTGTAGCCAACATGCTCAATCATTCCTATTGATACAATTCGGTCAAACTTTTCATTGATATCTCGATAGTCTTGAAAGCGGATGGAAATTGGTAATCCTGCGCAGTGTTCTTGCGCGAGCTTTCTTTGTTCTTCTGAGATTGTAATTCCAACAACTTCAACACCATAATTAAGCGCCGCGTGTTTTGCCATAGCTCCCCAACCGCAACCAATATCTAATAACTTCATTCCCGGTTTTAAACAAAGTTTCCGGCAGATTAATTCAAGTTTGTTATGTTGCGCTTCATCCAAGCTTGTTGTGTTTTTCCAGTAACCGCAAGAATAATTCATGTTTTGATCTAACATGTGTTGATACAAATCATTACCGATATCATAATGTTTTTTGCCAACGATTAAAGATCGTTTTTTAGTTTGAAAATTTAATAATTTATGAGGTATGAGTTGCAACAATAATTTCCATTTTTTTTTAACTTTTTCTTCAACGTTTGCCTGAAGAAGTTTTGAAATTAGATTTGCAATATCTTTACAATCCCACCATCCATCCATGTATGATTCGCCAAGGCCAAGCGAAGTACTGCGAAGAAGTCTGTTATAAAAACGGGGATTATTAACTTTGATGTCCCACGGTTCTTTCCCGTTGATATTTATATTTGCCATTGCCAAAAGTTCGGTTACTATGTTTTTAGCTCTTTGCTGAGAATAATTCATATTATTTTCCTTCATTAATTTTATAAAAAATCATCAACATTTAATTTATAACATTTTGGAAAGACCTTATTAAAGAGTTCTGTATTGTCTTAACGATAAAATTTGTTTTGGTGACAATTTTTGGTTTGGTCGATAGTATATGGAAGTATTGTTTATAAGTTCAATTGAGAGATCAAACTTTGAATAATTTCTCCAGATTGTTTAAATTGATTGGAATCTTTAAATGTTAATCAAAGGAGATAGTTTATGTTTTTAGATCCGGATGCCTACGGCAAAGCCGCTGCAATGAGAGTTATATTTTTTTACTTAATGTTGTCACCTTTTTATTTGTTGGTAGCGTTAACATCTAATTTTTCGACTGAAAAGTTGGTAACGGTCATTTTAGGCTTTATTTTGCTTTCTTTCTTTATTTATCTAGGAACATTTTTTTGGTACTGGTTTTTTGCAAAATTGTATAATAAATATACAAAAAAAAATCAAATTGATTCAAAAGAATAATAGTTATGGATTTACCTTTAGAACTTCTAAATCTACAAGAAACATCTGAAGATAAAATTATTACTTTTGAGCCGTCCAGTTTTGATCAATATCTAGGTCAAAAAGAAGTTAAAGAAAAACTTTCTCTTTACACAAATGCTAGCAAATTGCGAAATGAAGCTCTAGACCACATTTTACTTTTTGGTCCTCCGGGCTTAGGTAAAACAACTTTAGCAAAAGTTGTAGCAAAGGAATTGAAGGCTACTTTAAAGATAACAAGCGCTCCTGTTTTGGAGCGCAGCGGTGATTTGGTTGCTATTCTTTCAAATTTATCTGCTCAAGAAGTTTTATTCATAGACGAAATTCATCGATTACCAAAAAACGTTGAAGAAATTTTATACAGCGCAATGGAAAATTTTTGCGTTGATATGATTATTGGTCAAGGCGCCGGCGCGAAATCAATTAGGCTACCATTGAATCCCTTTACTTTAATTGGAGCGACAACAAGAACCTCGTTGATTTCCGGACCGTTGCAATCTCGATTTGGAATAGTTGAGCGACTAGATTTTTATGAAGCTTCGGATTTGGCGGATATTGTAAAACAGAATGCCGAGTTTTTAGGTATTCCTATTTTATCTGAAGCGGCAATAAGTATTGGAAAACGCGCGAGAGGTACTCCACGAATAGTTAAAAGAATTTTGCGTCGAGTTAGAGATTTTGCTCAGGTTCATAAATATAATGTTATTGACAATGAAGTTGTTGAAGCCGCGTTAAAATTTTTGGGTATTGATGAAGAGGGTTTAAATAAATTAGATCATAAAATCTTAAAACACATAATTAAAGATTTTGACGGTGGTCCTGTTGGAATAGAAACATTAGCCGCAATGACCGGTGAAGATAAAGAAACCTTAGAGGATGTCTGTGAGCCGTATCTTATAAGACTAGGATTATTGCAAAAAACTACTCGAGGTAGACAGATTCCGGCTAAAAAGATATATTCGCTTAGAAAGAAATTGTTTGGTGAAAAGTTGTTTCTTGATGAGCAAAACAAACTTTTTTAATTGTATTTAATTATTCTAAATATTTCTGTTATTTCTTTCCGGATTCTTTCTATAACCTTTTGGTTATATTTAATGGCGCGACTGGTTGTAATTTAGACAATCACAGGCAAGCTGGTTAAGTTTACTTAAAAAAATAAAAGGTTCTATTTTTTAGGAGTAATAATGTCAGGACATTCAAAGTGGGCGACAATCAAGCATAAAAAAGCAAAAGAAGACGCGAAAAGGGGCAAGGTTTTTACACGGCTTATTCGTGAATTAACCGTTGCCGCCAGAGATGGTGGTGGGGATCCTACCGGTAATGCAAAATTACGTCTTATCATAGAAAAAGCAAAATCTGCAAATATGCCGCAAGATAATATTATTCGCGCGATTAAAAAAGGTACCGGAGAGCTTGAAGGCGTAAATTACGAAGAAATTCTTTATGAAGGATACGCGCCATCAGGTGTCGCGATTATTGTTGAAGTTTTGACAGATAATAAAAAAAGAGCGGTTGCCGATGTTCGACATGTTTTTACTAAGCTTGGCGGTAATTTAGCGGAAGCCGGAGCGGTTTCTTGGATGTTTGGTCACAAAGGAATGATAAGAGCGAGCGCGAATGGTCACACGGAAGATGAGATTCTAGAAAAATTAATAGATTATGAAGTTGACGATATATCAGTTAATGATGGCGTTGTTTCTATTTCTTGCGCGTTAAAAGATTTAGAAAAAGTAAAAGCGGCTGTAGAATCTATAGGCTTAAAAGTTGAAGACGCGCAAGCTGAATGGGTTGCCAAAAATTTGATGTCTTTAGGGAATGAAGAGAAAGAAGAAAAGGTTTATAAATTCTTAGAAAAAATCGAAGAATTAGATGACGTTCAAAACGTTTATACAAATTTAGCTTAATTTAGGAGTTGTGAGTGTTTTTAAGTATGACAGGATTTGGGGCTTCTAGGGAATCATTATTTGTTAGTAAGAACAAGAAAGTTAATTTTTCGGTTGAAGTTAAATCTTTGAATTCACGTTTTTTTGAGGTTGTTTGTAAGTTGCCCGGACCATTAAGTTCGATTGAAATAAAAGTTATAGATTTATTGAAAAAGAAATTAGTTAGAGGTCGTATTTATTTGACACTTAGGGCGGCTGAAGAATCTTATGTTTTTCATACTTTAAAAACAAATACAGCGATGATAAAAGATTATGTTGCCGCGTCTAAAAAAATAAAAAAAGATTTTAAATTAAAAGGTGAACTGGAAGTTTCAGAAGTCTTAAATCTTCCGGATGTTTTTATTTCAGAAGAAAAAGATATAAGTGGAGCTGTAGAAAAAGATGTTTTAAAATTAATTGAAAAAGCGGCTGATCAATTAATTAAATCACGCGCGGCAGAAGGCGCGAATTTAAAAAAAGATTTGGAGACCTTTTTTGTGATAAGTTCACAGAAAATGGTAGAGATCAAAAAGCTTTTTGTAAAGTTAATGAAGTCCAAAAAAGATGCTATTAAAAAGATTTTATCTTCAGACGGAAGAAATGAAGAGTCTGAAAAATTGAAACTTGATGAACTCTATTCTGTTGTTAATAAAATTGACATAAATGAAGAGATTACTCGTTTTGATAGTCACCTAAAAATTATTAAAACTGTTTTGAAAGATAAAGCGTTAACAAAAGGTAAAAGATTAGATTTTATCTTGCAAGAATTAGTTCGTGAATTAAATACAATTAATGCTAAAAGTGGCAGTTTTGATATAAGTTCTTTGGCCGTTGATATTAAGGTTGAATTAGAAAAGGCTAGAGAACAAGTTCAAAATATAGTTTAATTAAAAAGTTATTTGATTGAAAAGAGCGTTTACCTGTTGGATAAACGCTCTTTTGGTTTCTATTTAAGAATTTGTTTATAAAAATCACCCAATTTTTGCATAAGAGAGTCGGATAGAAGATTGTTTTTAACGTGTTGATATGCGTTAGCGCCGTATTCTTTTTGAAGTTCCGGATTATCAATCATTTTTTCTATTTGTGTTACAAGGTCGTCTACATTTCCTTTTTCAAATAGGAGCCCTGTTTTTTCATGTTTAATAACATTTTCCATTCCGGTGCCTTTTGTTCCAATTAATGGTTTTTTTAACAGCGCGCCTTCCATTAAAACAATTCCAAATGCTTCATCTTTAGTCGTTAGCGCTTTAATATCGGAATGATACATAACTTCAATTCTTTTATATGTAAATCCTAAGAAATGTACAAAACTCTCAATCTTGAGTTGTTTAGCGAGAGTCTTTAACTGTTTTTTTCTGTACCCGTCACCACACAATAATAAATTTATTGGTTTGTTTTTTTCGTGAACCAGTTTATGTAGAGCTTTAAACATTAACTGATGATTTTTATACCCTCGGAGGCATGCGACCATTGCAATTGTTGGATGATTTGAAAGTGTGATTCCAAACTCATGTTTGAAAAATTCATTTTTATTGGTTGTTGTTTTAAAATTTAAAGATTCTTCTTCATCAAAAAATGGCGCAAGGTGATACATTTTCGGTTGTTTGATTTCTTCTTTGTTGCATTTACTTTCAATGCTGTTGATACAGTTTTTATCTACGCAAATAACCGTTTCAAACTTTTTAATATATTTGGATTTTAGTGGAGATGGAGAATGTCTTGTTAATATAATTTTTACAGGTAGGTCGTTTATTTTTTTTAGAATGCCTATTTCTTTGTGTCTGTTGCAAAGAATAATATCGATATTATTCTCTTTTACTATTTTTCTGATCATATTGCTTAACCCCGGTTGTCTGTGTGGTCTAAATATTTTTGACTGTTCAAAAGAATAAAAAGACAAATTTTGCTCGGTTAATTTTTTTGCGAGATCTGAATCTTTTGGTGTTAGCAAATGTACGTTGTAACCATGTTTTAAATGCGCTTTATATTGTGAAAGAGTGTGCATTAAAAGACCATCAAATTTGAAAGGTGTGCAAATAAGTAAAATATTTGGCTTATTTTTATCAGCTGCTTTTTGCGCCGGGAATATTACGTGTTCTTCTTTATAAAATGTAAAGGGAGATGATATTTTTTTAATAGTTGGTGATATTTGATTCATATTCTTCCTTAAATTTTTGTATAAAATTCTTCTAATTTTTTTATAAGAATATCGGATGTAAAATTATTTTTTACATGATTATAAGCATTAAGTCCATATTCTTTTTGAAGGTTTGGATTATCTATTAATTTTTCTATTTTGTTTGCGAGATCGTTAGTGTTTTCACTTTCAAATAAAAGACCGGTTTTTTCATGTTTAATAACGTTTTCCATTCCGGTACCCTTTGTGCCAATTAAAGGTTTTTTTAATAATGCCGCTTCTGCTAAAACAATTCCAAATGCCTCTTTCTTGCTTGTTAATACTTTAATATCTGAATGAAACATAACTTCTATTCTTTTGTCTGTGAACCCCAAAAAATAAACAATGTTATTAATTTTTAATTTGTTAGCTAAAGACTTTAGGTGCTTTTCTAGCTTTCCATTACCGCATATCAAAAGATTAATAGGTTTATTTTTTGTATATGTTAATTCACGTATGGCTTTGAATAGTAATGCATGGTTTTTACCCCGAGATAATGCTCCGACGATTACCAGTATTGGGTGATCATTATTAATGTTAATACCAAATTCGCGATTAAAGAATTCTTTCTTTGAAGTGTTGTTAGATTGTATTTTTGGTTCTTTAAAAAAAGGCGTGATTTCGGTAATAGGAAAGTTTTTATTATTTTTTAATTGCTTCTTTTTGGTTGTCAAAACGTAGCTACTATCAACTCCAATTATTCCATTAAATTTTTTAATATATTTTTTTCTAATTAAAGATGCTGCATGCCTGGTTAAAATAGTTTTTATAGATAAGTTTTTTATATTTTTTAGAAGATATGAATCTTTGGCTCTATTACAGTGGATGATATTTATGTTGTGTTTTTTGACAATTTGCTCAATTGCTTTGCTTAATCCAGGTTGTCTATGGGCTTTGAAGAAAAATGATTTTACTGCGAAAAGGTTGTAATTTGAGTAACAATAA